>JAUXRP010000012.1 GCA_030681675.1 Candidatus Planktophila sp. | reverse complement strand
GAGATAATTGCAACAGGTCCTAAGGCTTGGCGGATTGAATAAACATCAACACCAGTAGAGACTTCTTCTGAGAAACCACCTTTTAATAATTGCGGAATTCCGCATGCGAATTCAACGACTTCAAGGCCTCGCGTTACTTCTCCTGAAGCATCGCTTAAAACTTTTCCATGCTCATCCGTAATTAATGCGGCGATTTTTTCTTTATTGTGCTGAACTAGCTCACGAAAGGCAAAGAGAACTTGGGTGCGCTTAGTCAGTGAGCTGTGGCGCCAGGTTGCAAAAGCTGCGGTAGCAGCATCAACTGCACGATCAACGGTTACGGGATTACCAAAGGCCACGCTCTTGGTGACTATTCCAGTGGCAGGGTTATAAATAGTTCCACTGCGTTCTGGTGTAGTTGTATCAAGGGCGCCGTTAATCCAATGCGTGATCTGATCCATAGGTGCAATCTACTTCAGGGCATTAGAATGGCGCCAATTACTTCTTATTTAAGTTAGAGGCTATTTTCATGAGCACACCAATAAATGATCCAGCTAAGCAGGCGGCAGTAAGTGCGGCAGACCACAAGTACGTTTTCCACTCATGGTCGGCTCAAGGGGCGATTTCACCAATGCCCGTTGCAAGTGGCTCGGGCTCATATTTTTGGGATCACGAGGGTAAAACCTATTTAGATTTCTCATCGCAGTTAGTCTTTACAAATATCGGCCATCAACACCCTAAAGTTATTAAAGCTATTCAAGCACAAGCAGAAGTTTTGACAACTATTGCGCCCCAACATGCAAACGATGCACGTAATGAAGCGGCGCAGCGAATCGTCGAATTAGCCGGTGCGCATTTTGCCAAAATCTTTTTTACAAACGGTGGCGCTGATGCGATTGAAAATGCAATCCGTATGGCGCGCATGCATACTCATAAACATAAAGTTCTTTCAACGTATCGTTCTTATCACGGCAACACTGGCGCTGCGATAAATGCAACAGGTGATCCACGCAGATTCCCCAATGAGTTTGCATTTGGTCACGTACATTTCTTCGGTCCTTATCTGTATCGCACCTCTTTTTGGGCGCAGAGCGAAGAGGTAGAGTGCACGCGCGCTTTAGAACATCTCGAAGAGACAATTATATTTGAAGGACCTAACACAATCGCAGCGGTATTGATTGAAAGCGTGCCCGGAACTGCCGGCGTCTTAATGCCACCGAAGGGTTATCTCGAAGGTGTTCGTGCGCTGTGTGATAAGTACAAAATTTTGTGGATCGCCGATGAAGTTATGTCGGGCTTTGGCCGCACCGGAAAATGGTTTGCATATCAGCATGGCGCAACTGTCCCGGATCTAATCACTTTTGCTAAAGGTGTTACATCTGGCTATATCCAACTGGGTGGAGTTGTTATTAGCGAAAGCGTCTCCAAGACATTTGATGAAAAAGTTTTTGCCGGCGGCCTGACATATATGGGTCATCCACTGGCCTGTGCAACGGCCGTTGCAACTATCGATGTTATGAAGGAAGAGGCAATGCTTGAAAACGCCACCATGATTGGTGAGACGGTATTGGGACCTGGGCTTATAGAGCTCGCTAAAAAGCACAAAGTTATCGGCGATATTCGCGGTGCGGGTGTCTTTTGGGGCGTTGATTTAGTCAGTGATCGGACCACGCGCGAACCTCTTGCGCCATACGGTGCATCGAGTCCAGCGATGAATGAATTAGTAGCGGCCTGTAAGAAGAATGGTTTAATGCCATTTAATAACTTCAATCGAATTCATTTGTGCCCACCATGCAATATCTCAGTCGAAGATGCAAAGCTCGGTCTTGAGATGCTGGATAAGGCTTTGGATGAAATCGGAAAGTACTACACCGGCGATTAGTTCAACTAAGGAGTGCTTAAACGTTGAACCTAAATTCAACAACATCGCCATCATGCATGACGTAATCCTTACCCTCCATACGAACTTTGCCCTTTGCCTTGGCCTCGGCCATTGAACCTGCCGCGATTAAATCATCGAAGCTTACGATTTCAGCTTTAATAAAACCTTTTTGGAAATCGGTATGAATTACGCCGGCCGCTATTGGCGCAGTGTCACCTTTGTGAATTGTCCATGCACGAACCTCTTTCGGTCCGGCGGTTAAATAGGTCTGTAAACCTAAAGTACGAAAACCAACATGAGCCAGCGTTGCCAGCCCTGGCTCTTCAAGACCGATTGATTGTAAAAGTTCAAGTGCATCTTCATCGCTGAGTTCAGTTAATTCTGCCTCGGTCTTAGCATCTAGAAAAATCGCTTCGGCCGGTGCGACGAGCGCCGACAAACTAGCGCGTAGTTCAGCATCATTTAACTCGGCGGCATCGACATTAAAGACGTAGAGAAATGGTTTAGCCGTTAACAACTGAAGTTCGGCGATAAGAGGCAATTCGACTTTGCTGCTCGAAAGAGGTTTACCTGAATTGAGAACTGCTTCTGCCTCTTTAACGGCATCGACAATATGCTGGCGCTCTTTGTGCATACGCGCTTCTTTTTCTAATCGAGGTAATGCCTTTTCAATTGTTTGTAAATCGGCGAGTGCTAATTCAGTATTAATAATCTCTATATCGCTGGCTGGATCTACCCGTCCTTCGACGTGAATTACATCGCCATCGCTAAAAACGCGGATAACTTGGCAGATCGCATCGGTTTCGCGGATATTGGCTAAGAACTTATTGCCAAGTCCCGCACCCTCAGATGCGCCCTTTACGATTCCAGCGATATCGACGAATGAGACGACTGCCGGAAGTAGGGTTTGGGATCCCACGATTGCAGCCAGGGCGGCTAAGCGGGTATCAGGTACTCCTACAACCCCGACATTGGGCTCAATGGTGGCAAAGGGGTAGTTAGCGGCAAGAACGTTGTTTTTGGTTAAGGCGTTAAAGAGAGTGGATTTACCCACGTTTGGCATGCCGACGATTCCGATTGAGAGGCTCATAAGGAGTAGAGCCTACGCGGGATTGTCGGTACTGCCTGCCACGATAGCCCCATGCCTTCATACATAGTGACGCTTCTCCTCGGCCTACTTGCAGGTGGTGCAATCGGCTATCTTCTGCGCGCCTCGAAATCCGGTGTGGCAGATCGTGCCCTGCTCGATGATTACAAAGCCCAGTTAGCGGCAGAGCGTGAAAAAACTGAATCGAGCGTTAAGTTAAATGCCGAACTCAACGCTGTCAAAGAATCGGTACAAAAACTCTCCACCCAATCCAATGAGGCAAATCGAATACGCACCGAAGCGGAAGCAAAGCTCGAGACAACAATTAACGAGATGCGTCGCGCTTCAGAATCAATCTTCGATGAAACGAAGAAAATAGCGGGGGCGTTATCGAATACGCAGACTCGCGGAAAATTCGGTGAGGCACAACTTGAACTATTACTTCAAGGTGCGGGTCTGCGCGATGGTCACGAATACAGCCGACAGAAATCTACAACCGATGCCGACTCTTCTGGAATTCCAGATATCACCGTAAAGATGCCAGGCGGCAGCTCAATATTTATTGACTCAAAGTTTCCATTTGATCGCTTTCTAGAAGCCTTCGGGACCGAAGATCAAAATCAGCGCGATGAGTATTTAACTTCGCACACCAAGGATTTGCTCAAACATGTCGAAGCGCTAGCAAAGCGCGGGTACCACAAATCAGCGGGCTCCCCCGATTTCGTTGTGCTCTTTGTTCCATTTGAAACGCTTTTATCTGAAGCCTTGCGCATCGATCCGAATTTACTCGAAAAAGCATTTAAGGTCGGCGTTACGATTGCAACTCCAACGTCGATGATGGCATTGCTACGCACTATTGGCTACATCTTTACACGCAATAAACTCGCTGAAAACGCCGATGAGATTCAAAAGGTTGCGAGTACATTTCTAAAAAATATTACACTGCTCCATACCAAGATAGTTGCCGTCGGTAAGGCGATTACTTCCACAGCTAAGGCTTATGAGGATTTAGTTCCAACGGCAGAAAAGACGGTACTTAGCCCTGCCCGCAGGATTCACAACTTGGGTGTGAGCGGAGACAAAGATAAACTCGCCATTGAATATCCCGAGGCACCTGCTTCGGTGCGAGAGTTAAAGAGCGATGAGATTGGTGGCGATGATGATTTCATCGATGCCGAAGAGATCAGCGAAGAGGAGCGATAAATGAGCCTTTCCAGCAAGATTGCGATTCAAGGACCGGGATTAAAGAAACAGGGCATCATAATTTTGCAGACTTTCTTCATCGGGCTTTTTACCTATATTGAACTGTGGCTTCGAAGTGGTGTTGGCATTATCACTGGCGTAATCATCCTTCTATCTTTTTACGGTGGAATCCGATTTGGTCGCCCTGGAACAACATATGTTGCCGTTGTTACACCACCGCTTGCCTTTGCCTTTAGTGCGCTTTTGTGGACAATCATCCTCGTTGGCTTTAAACCATCACGCCTTGCAATCGATGTCGTTGCAGCCCTAGCAAGTGAGGCGCCATATTTAATCATCGGTACGATATATGGCTGGTTTATTTTCCTTAACACTAAGGCGAAAAAGAGACTACCTAAAGTTCGCGGTTAATTAAATAGTTTTCCCACATCGACATCGCGCCTTCAGCATCCATTAAATCAATTTCTGCTTGAGATATATAAAGATTCTTCAGTAAGCGAAGTGCAAGCCATGTAGGAACTGGTTCGTGGATGGATACTTCTTTACCAGGCATTTCCCCTTGACCTAAATATGCAATTACCTCTCTTAAACTTTGAACTTTCTGACTAGGCGCCAATGTATCCAATCGATCTCGCAACTCTTTGTAAATCTTTGAATCCGCACGTGCTCCAATCGCCCAGATTTCGGCAATCTCTATTATTACTGAGCCTGACTCATCGGTGTGTGTTCGCCAAATTATTCGCCAATGTCGATCACCGACCGTCAACTTTCTCCAACCGATGAATCCACCAAGTAATGGATGGCCAGCCATTGGATTACGTTCTATTAAGAGAATCTTTTTAAGAACCTGACGTAGTAACTCTTTATTCTTCTTAGATAATCTCAGTAAATCCTCAACAGCTGGTTCAATAAATTGAACGTGTACAATTAATTTATTATCTCTCGGCACGTGAAATTAGTGCATTCCAGCGTTTAATTCGCTTTCGAGTTCAGCTTCAAGGATTTCTCTATCATATCCAAGAGATGCTATGACCTCGTCCAGGGTTGACCGTTTTCCGCGATCACTTGCAAGGCGGGCAAGAACTAGTGAAGCGCTTCGCAAATCTCTCTCAAGTTCTTCCAATTCATCAAAACGAGATATTCCAATGATGGCCGCAACAGGTGTTCCGTGTTTTTCCACAATTAAGGGCTGGCCATTATAGGCTTGGCGCAGGATTGCAGAGACTCCGCGTTCGGTAGCTTGAGAAACCGTCAGGGTTTCAAACTGGGTTTTGTCCATAGGAAAACTATACAGTTTTCTATATAGATTTCAAGGCGAATCCAGGTAACTCTTGATAACCCGAAACTAATTCTGCCCAGCAGCTTTGAGATCTTTACGGAGTTCGGCAGGAAGAGAGAAGAGCAACGACTCTTGAATCGCCGTCACGGTTTCAACATCTCCGTAACCCCTCTCGGCTAGCCACACTAAAACATCATCAACCAAAATCTCTGGCACCGATGCACCACTTGTTAAACCGATTGTTTCAACGTCGGTTAACCAATGCTCTTGTATCTCCTCGGCGTAGTCGACTAAGTGCGATGCCCTAGCTCCGTATTCGAGTGCGACTTCGGCCAAACGCACTGAATTAGATGAGTTTTGTGAACCCACAACGATTACTAAATCAGCATTCGCCGAAATCGCTTTAATCGCCTCCTGACGGTTTTGCGTTGCATAGCAAATGTCATCACTGGGTGGATCTTGGATATCTGGGAAGCGCTCTTTTAGAATTGCAACGGCCGATAAAGTCTCATCAACGCTCAAAGTAGTCTGTGAAAGCCAGACTAATTTCTTTCCAGGTGTCGGAACTACGCTTCTTGCGCCATCTAAACCATCGATAACTCGCACCTGACCTACAGCCTCACCGGCTGTGCCCTCAACTTCCTCGTGACCTTCGTGGCCAATAAGCAAAATCTCAGCATCCTCTTGTGCAAATCGTCGAACTTCATGATGAACTTTGGTAACTAAGGGGCAGGTGGCATCGATAGTTTTTAGCTTTCGAATGGCCGCCTCCTCATGAACACTTGGTGCAACGCCATGTGCCGAAAAAACGACGGTCTTGCCTTCTGGTACCTCATCGGTCTCATCGACAAAGATTGCACCCTTGGCCTCAAGGCTTGCGACAACGTGCACATTATGAACAATCTGCTTTCTTACATAAACCGGGGCACCATAGAGCTCCAAAGCTTTTTCGACGGTTATAACGGCGCGGTCAACGCCGGCGCAATACCCACGGGGCGCAGCAAGGAGAACTCTCTTAGCCATGGAGTGAGTCTATTAGGCTCATCTCATGTTCGAAAGTTCAAGTGAATCCCCGGCCTCGGTCAAGGTCGTCACTGAGGCGATTAAAGAGTATGTCGATCGATTAGGCCCGATTTGGATTGAAGGTGAAATCAGCGAACTCAACGAACGTAGCGGGGTTATGGCATTTATTCGTCTGCGCGATCCGAGTGCTGATATGTCCCTTTCGGTTATGTGCCATAAATCAGTTATCGCCGCCGCTCAACCATTACCTGCAAATGCTCGCGTTGTTCTGTATGCAAAGCCAACGTGGTACACCAAAAATGGTTCGCTGACTTTATCGGCACGAGAAATTCGACAGGTAGGAGTTGGAGAACTTCTTGCACGTCTTGAAGCGCTTAAGTCTTTGTTAGCCACCGAAGGTCTATTTGATTCAGATCGCAAAATAGAACTCCCGTTGTTGCCTAAAAAAGTTGGTCTTATCTGCGGAAGAAACACGGATGCAGAAAAAGATGTCGTTGAAAATGCTAAGCGGCGTTGGCCGAGCGTCGTATTTGAAATTCGCGAAGTTACGGTGCAAGGTGCCGCCGCAGTAACTGAAGTTTCGGCGGCTTTGCGCGAATTAGAGGCCGATGTCAATGTAGATGTCATCATCATCACGCGTGGTGGAGGCTCCTTTGAAGATCTTCTTCCATTTAGTGATGAGGGATTAGTGCGCTTAGCAGCATCGTGTTTGACTCCAATTGTTAGCGCTATTGGCCATGAGAAAGATTCACCATTATTAGATTTAGTGGCAGATTTTCGAGCATCGACCCCAACCGATGCCGCCAAACATGCCGTGCCGGATATTAATGAAGAGATTGAAATGATATCTGGGCTACGTGATCGCGCCCGCCGTAAAATATTAAATCTCATTGATTTAGAAACAACGAGATTGACGAACTTCAGAGACCGTCCGGTCATGAGAGATCCCCACCTTCTCATTACTTCTCGCGCTGAAATAATTCTTGCTCTTCGTGAGCGCTCTCTACGTAGTTTTGGCGGCCACCTCAAGCTAGCAATAGAGGAGCTTTCTCAGATTAAAGCTCGGGTCCGTGCACTTTCACCGCAAGCCACATTAGATCGTGGCTACTCTGTTGTGCAGTTATCCACTGGTGACATTGCCCGCGATGCCAGTACTTTGAAAGTTGGAGATTTGCTTCGCCTGCGTTTAGCTAAGGGCGAGAGTTATGCCACAGTGACTGCCTACAGCGTAAAGGGGTAGATTTAACCTATGGTCGAAAAGAAGATTTCATACGAGGCCGCGCGCGATGAGTTAGCTGAAGTAGTCGCCGCCCTTGAAACCGGAAGTGCCACTCTCGAAGACTCCTTAAAACTCTGGGAGCGCGGTGAAGAGTTAACAAAAATCTGCCAGGAGTGGTTAGACGGGGCAAAGAAGAAATTGGATGCGGTCAAGCCGTAAATCAGATGCCAAATTTTTCATACTCTGAACTCTTGCCTTTAGGTGAAGATGATACGAAGTATCGTTTTGTTGGTACCGAGGGTGTAACTGTCGTGCGATACGGTGATAAAGAGTTTTTGCAGGTCGAACCTGAGGCCCTTGAAAAACTAACTGCTGAAGCAATCCACGATATTTCGCACTACTTGCGTCCTGCACACTTGCAGCAGTTGGCTAACATCATTCTAGATCTAGAGGCATCACCCAATGATCGCTTCGTCGCAACGGATTTATTGAAAAATGCCAATATCTCAGCCGGTGGGGTTCTGCCGATGTGCCAAGACACAGGAACAGCTTTGGTAATGGGAAAAAAGGGCCAGCGAGTTTTAACTACTTCAAAAGATGAGATTGCGATTTCGCAGGGAATCTATGATGCTTTTACGAAATTGAATCTGCGCTATTCGCAGATGGCCCCCGTGACAATGTGGGAGGAAAAGAATACCGGCAATAACCTTCCTGCCCAGATTGAAATATTTGCCGATAGCGATCATCCCGATGAGTACAACTTCCTCTTCATCGCAAAAGGCGGGGGTAGCGCAAATAAATCATTTTTATACCAGGAGACAAAGGCGATTTTAAATCCAACTTCCTTCATGAATTGGCTCGATGAAAAACTGCGTTCGATTGGCACTGCCGCCTGTCCGCCGTATCACTTGGCAATCGTCATCGGTGGAACAAGTGCCGAACACACCGTTAAAACGGCCAAGTTAGCTAGCACTAAGTATTTGGATTCACTCCCAACTACCGGTGATGCTGCAACTGGTCATGGCTTTAGAGATATTGATTTAGAGCAACAGGTTTTAGAGCTAACAAGAAAGTTAGGAATTGGTGCTCAGTTTGGTGGAAAGTACTTCTGCCACGATGTTCGAGTTGTCCGCCTGCCTCGCCATGGTGCATCACTTCCAATTGCAATAGCAGTCTCCTGTTCTGCCGATCGACAGGCAAAGGGTAAAATCACTAAAGAGGGAATTTTCCTTGAGGAGCTAGAGCGAGAGCCAGCGCATTTTCTTCCAGAGACAACTGACGAACATTTAGATGACGACGTTGTAGCGATTGACCTCAATCAGCCGATGGAGAAAATCCGTGCCGAGCTCTCTAAATACCCAGTCAAAACGCGGCTTAGCCTTACCGGAACATTAGTTGTCGCCCGAGATTTAGCCCATGCCAAAATTAAAGCGGCAATAGATAGCGGCGCTCCGATGCCCGAATATCTAAAGAATTACGCGGTGTATTACGCCGGTCCAGCTAAAACTCCAGCGGGATATGCCTCGGGCTCATTTGGTCCAACTACGGCCGGGCGCATGGACTCGTATGTTGAGTACTTTCAATCTAAAGGCGGTTCATTTGTCATGCTGGCAAAGGGCAACCGATCTAAGGCCGTCACCGAGGCCTGTAAAGCAAACGGTGGCTTTTACTTAGGATCGATCGGTGGGCCTGCGGCCAGACTTGCTTTGGAGTGCATCACAAAAGTTGAAGTCCTAGATTTTGAAGAGCTCGGTATGGAGGCCGTCTTTAAAATCGATGTCGTAGATTTCCCAGCCTTTATCGTCGTCGATGACAAGGGAAATGATTTCTTTGCCGAAACCAGCACGCCATTACGTATAGGTCCGAGGCCCTAAAACCTACCGAATGGATTAAGCCCGTTTGGTTGGCTTCTTTGTCTCTTTGGAATTGGCGACCTTGGCGCGTTTAACTATCTCTTTTGGTGGATTCGCAGGTGATGTCAACCTAATAATGGTCCTCACAGAATTCCATTGCAAATGCTCCAAAAAGGCGTTGATATCTAGCGATTGATTTGCAGCCTCCACGAAAGACTCTGCCCATCGATTAAGTCTCCAGCCACGGGAAGTAAAAATTCCACGCCATTTAACGTGCGAAGAAAATTCAAACATAACCGACCAGAGTTGCCCAGCATTGGCTCCTTGTCCATAAAAATCTCGGGGAGAGATATTCATATAACGATCAAGAAATTCGTGATCAAGTTTTGACGTTAAACCTCCAAAATCAATTTTAAGATCCGTCCTCAAAATTCTTCCATCCAAACGAATGTGCCCCGGACCTACCCTTTGTATTTTCACATCTGCAGGTAGAACTAACTCAAGTCTCCGGTATAAGTGTTCGCCGTCACCTGCCTGAATTAAAACTCTCTCCTCAACCAATCCATCAATTTTAGTCTCTCGGTGTAGCTCGGTAAAATGCCGATTTTTATCGCTCTTGTTTTCGACCAACACGATTCGGTCTTCGAGCGGGCGGGAGAGTAAGTCCAAAACCCGATTCGATGCAACTAATGGAAGTAAATCATCGCGCGAGTGTTCGCGACACATTCCAGCGAAACTATCGTCGGAAAAATATTCAGTAAGGTGCCTTGAAAGTAACTCTAAATACACGTACTCGAGAGATTCGCGCAGCAATGATGCCCCGGTCCCCTCTAGATTTTTGCCGTCTGCTTCCTTAGACTCGGCTGAAATTAAGGACAAGATTGGTTCATTCTCCCACTGAAGTCTCAACGCCTCATTTTCTTTCGTAACGGCTCCGAAAGTCTCCACAAGCATTTCCGTGAGATCATAATCTGGAATCTGGATAAGCCGATTTTTAAGTATGGGCACAACACCCCCGAATTGCACCGTCTCATCCAGACCTCGAAATTGAATAGCGAAGGCAATCACCAACGTCCCTACAATAACTATCGCGCCTGCGATGAAACTTCGAACATCGCCTATCTCGGCCACAATCCCCACCGCCAAAAGGTGTACGCCAAGTGCAAGAAGTGCGGCTACGACAGCGATTTGTACTAAGCCAGAGCGTGCTGTAAAAATTCTCCCAATAATTTTCAAGAACTTTCCCTCCTACTAAACGGCACAATCAGATTATTCGATGTGTTCTCTAGAGATTCCCTGAGTGAATGAAAATCGCGACTAGTAGTAGCGCTTAGATTTAAAAAATGACCACGCTTTGCATGGGGTCTCATAGCGAATAGTGATGTAGCGCAACCCCCAACGGATCTGGGTAACTGGATTAGTTCTCCAGTCTGATGCCACAACTGACATCTTGTCAGCCGGCAGAGCCTGTGGAATTCCATGAGCGCCGGAGCGATAGTTATGCGCTTTATAGTTCCAGTGGCTTTCCTTAGTCCAGAGATTGTTTAGACATGAGAACTCCTTGTCCCCCATGCCATACTCATCGAGAAGAATAAACTTACCTACCTTTTTAGCTCCAAAGCTGGTTCGGGCCATTTCAACTTGATGGCTTATAGAGGAGACGAGAGCTAGGTCGCTTGAGAAGATCGCTCCGATGCGCGTCGTTGCAAGATCAATAGAGCCATACAGCACCCCTGCGCTAAGCGGGGTAGCCTCTTCAAATGCCAAAGCCCTTTCATTAAGTGTGGGCTCGATCTCGATACTGGTGGTCACCGGAAACTCTAGACCGTATGCACTTGGAAGTAGCGAGGTTAGAAAGAGCATGGAGGCTATAACGCCCCAGATAGCTACGTATTTGCTACGACGCTTCATCTCACTCCCTCCCTTTATCTAATCAGCCCATAAGCAATTGGCCTCAAGTGAGACCTTATTGATTACGGGGAAGGCTTTAGGGTGTCGTGTATGGGGTATATCGGCAAATTTATTCAAGCGTAAGTTGCAAATTCACAGAAACACCAAGGGCTGTGGATGAGTAAAAGCGCAGGTCAGTACGTATGATGTCCGAAATGTACCAATTGTGACTGTGAGATTGTTTCTAGCCCTTTTAAGAGGCTTCAACCGCCTACCCTACGATGGGACCTTCCAGCATTTCCGTGACAAGGGCCGCAATCGGCGAGCGCTCCGAACGGGTCAGGGTCACATGGGCAAAGAGTGGATGACCTTTAAGGGTTTCAACAACTGCTACCACGCCATCGTGGCGACCTACTCGCAAGTTGTCGCGCTGGGCAACGTCATGAGTCAAAATGACGCGTGAGCCCTGACCGATTCGAGAGAGGACAGTTAAGAGAACTCCCCTTTCTAGAGACTGAGCCTCATCGACAATGACAAATGAGTCATGCAGTGAGCGCCCACGAATATGAGTTAAAGGTAAAACCTCAATTAAACCGCGATCAACAATCTCATCGATGACGGCCTGGCTTACTAAGGCGCCTAAAGTATCGAAGACAGCTTGGGCCCATGGTGACATTTTTTCACCTTCACTCCCAGGCAGATAGCCAAGTTCTTGGCCACCCACTGGATAGAGAGGGCGGAAGATAACTACCTTCTTATGGATTCGTTTCTCCATGACCGCTTCAAGTCCGGCGCATAAAGCCAGCGCCGATTTTCCAGTTCCGGCACGACCACCGAGTGAGATGATCCCAATGGAATCATCGAGTAAGAGATCTAATGCGATTCGTTGCTCGGCGCTTCTGCCATGCAAACCAAATGCACTTCGATCTCCCCGAACTAACTGCAGCTGCTTGTCAGCGCTTACTCGGGCGAGTGCGCTTCCGCGATCAGAGTGGAGTACGACCCCAGTGTGAACAGGGAGTTCGTGAGCTGCCTCGTGATCGGCGCGATCAGATGCGTATAGATCGTCGATGGTATTAGAGGCAACGTCCAGTTCAACGATTCCAGTCCAACCACTATTCGAGACAAGTTCAGCTAAATACTCCTGGGCCTCAACACCGACTGAGGATGCTTTAACGCGAAGGGGTAGGTCTTTAGTGACGAGTACAACATCCTTTCCATCACCCATTAAATTCTTGGCAATGGCCAGGATTCGCGAATCATTAGTGCCATCACGCAAAAAACCCTGCGGCAGCGTCGAAAGATCGGTGTGATTGAGCTCCACGGAGAGCGTTCCACCCTCAGGAGTAACGGTGAGCGCTTTGTCGAGGCGACCATGGGTCAGGCGAAGATCATCAAGTGCGCGAAGGGCGGCTCTAGCAAAGTAGCCGAGCTCTGGATGGTCGCGCTTTGTTTCTAACTCGCCGATGACAGCAATCGGGATTATGACTTCGTGCTCTGCAAACTTATAGAGCGCGCCAGGATCGGCCAGCAAAACACTGGTATCTAAAACAAAGGTCTTCCTACCGATTTGACTCTTAGAAGCCAATGGCTGAACTCCTCGATTTAAGTTGTACTAGTCGGGAACTACTTCGGATATGAAAAAGATAGAACTAGATTTACTCGATTGCGCCTCGACACGCACGGATGCACTGTTAAATCTTGAAGAATTACTTATGAGCCAAAGCGACGTTGTCGCAAAGAGTATGCGCGCAAGGCACGCAAAAAATCCACGCGGCGAAAATCTGGCCAATATGCCTCGCAGAAGTAGAACTCTGACAGTGCACTCTGCCATAACAGAAATCCTCCAAGTCGCTGCTCCCCTGAAGTTCGAATAAGGAGTTCAGGATCTGGCTGTCCGGCGGTATATAAAAATTTTGAAATATCTTCACTCGTTAGGTGTGCCTTAGCTTCTTCGAGTGAACTGCCCGCCCTTTCTTCCTCACTCAAATAACACTTCACTGCATCTACAATTTCGCGGCGACCGCCATAGCTAATAGCGACATTAACTTCGATGCCGTCTCCACGGATAGGTTGAAGGTTGCTTAGTTTGTGGCTAAGCCATTCGGGAAGCAGATCTAAAGCGCCTACAGCTTTAATATTCCATCGACCCTTGGCGGCTAACTCATCCACAGTCTCACCGATGATTTTGAGCAGTTCATCTATCTCGGCAGCGCTTCGTTTGAAATTATCTGTTGATAGGAGCCAGAGCGTAACAACGCGGACATCGGCCTCTTCGCACCAGCCTAGAAACTCTATAATTTTACTAGCCCCAGCTTTGTGCCCATTAGGGTCGGATAGATTGGGATTGGCTTTAGCCCATCGCCGATTTCCATCCAAGATAACTCCAACATGGTGTGGGGTCTTTGAAAAATCCAATGATCGCACTAAACGCCACTCATAGAGTGGGTAGAGAAGTGACTTAATTAATTTACGAATAGCGGCGTACAACTCGGCGCTCAGCTAACAGTGATGCGATTGGCAGCGTACCGGCCAGAATCAAGCCAAGCATCTTCATAATTGGCCAGCGTGCCTTAGTCGCAAATTGAATTGCAGTTATTACATAAACAAGATAAACCCATCCATGGACAAATGGAATCCATGCAACTTTATCTTTCCCTTCGCCATTGTTTAGTAGATATGCAACTGGAATATCTACAAACCATAAAAGAAGTGACATAACGCCTGCGATTATGGCCATTATTCGAAAACGGAGAATTGCAGATTTCATAGGTCTACCTTACGACGATAAAAGGGGAGGTAAAGCACCACTCCCGCCATCAGCCACCAGATCACCACATACGACAGATGCTGCCAATAGAAACCCGGGATTCGCGAGATGAGTTTCTCGGCACTGACCCGAGTCCGAAGAAATTCATCTCCATTGTGGCTTTCACTGGCGGCCACGATATAGCCATCGAATACATCTAACTCTGTGATTCCCACAACAACTGCACTATCTAGACGCGAAATCACTCCAGGCGAATTAACGGCTCGATCCCCATCTTGACGTGCATGAAGCTGTCCGACTACATCGATGACCATCGACTGTTGGATATCTGAATTGAGGCGCCGTTCAGACCATAAACCGCGAACGACCAAAATCCCCTCATTTGTTCCCACCTGCAACAGTGCGACCTCCCAATCATCGAGTTTTCCGATTGCATCTTTTTGGTTAGGAGCTTTGAAGTGAGCAATATATTGCCCAGAGACTTTCACCTGTCGATTTAATGCGCTGGGTTTGAGCGAAGTATTTGCGGCGGCTATTGATTCAAGTGAGACAATATTTTGGTCCACCAAAGTTGCAGTGACCAAGCTAGCTTTTAACGCCGCTGCTCGATCTAGCTGCCAGATTCCAAGTGAAAAAAAGATAGATGCTAGAAGGAGAACTGCAAGAGCCGCTGCAATCCGTGATCCAAGGTTTTTACTTTTCGGTTGTCTCATCGCTTCGATCAACGCCCATAAAGCGTTTATAGAAACTTCGCATTAAAAAAACTACGACGATAATCAATATGGCAATGGTAAGTGAGCCAGCTGGCCCCATCCCAATATCTTTTTGCATGACATAATCATCCCATGCCAGCCGAGTTCTCTTACAACGATCGATATGGAATCCGCTCAGGAAATCGATGGCTTGGGGCAGCTATTTTTTTTGGCATTTCTGGAATCGCCTGGCTTTTGTGGGCAGGGTTGCATCACTCAAATCCACCAATTAGATACTCTTTAATCTCATACTCAATAACTTCTGAGAAAGAGATCTCAGTGCGTTACTCAGTGCTGCGCCAAGACGCGAACCAGATCGTTGTCTGCACTCTGATTGCTCGGGATTTCGATAAAAACGTGGTGGGACAAGTAGATGATGAGATTGAAGCTGGTCTAGCCGCGTTTGAGCGCACGACAAGCGTGCAATCACGCGGACCCGCAGTCAATGCCGATGTAATTGGTTGTCGTCTCAAGTAATCACCTAGTACCTTTGCTCCTTATGAGCTCACAGACCTGGTTGACGCAAGAGGCTGCAGATCGATTACGGGCCGAGTTAGAGAATTTAGAGGGGCCAGGGCGCAAAGAGGTGACGGCAAAGATTGAGGCGGCCCGAGCCGAAGGTGATTTAAAGGAAAATGGTGGTTACCACGCCGCTCGAGATGAGCAGGGCAAGATGGAGGCACGGATCCGCCAGTTAAAGCAGATGCTTGATAACGCTCATATCGGAAGCCCACCACCTAGCGCCGATGGAAGAGTTGGCGCTGGAATGGTTGTCACGGCCATTATCGCCGGTGATGAGATGAAGTTCTTGCTGGGATCGCGCGAAATTGCATCAGGTGATCTCGATGTCTACAGCGAGAAATCTCCACTCGGCTCTGCCGTAATAGGAGTTGAAATCGGTGCAAAGGTTTCTTACACAGCACCCAACGGTCGCGAAATCTCAGTTGAGGTTATTGCCGCCGAGTTCTACTCATAAAAGCAGCCGGTTTCAATTTGAGGTATTAGCGTATTTCCTCACACTCAATGGAATAAAGATCGCCATTAAAAGAATCATGTACAACAACGATGTCTCCAATGGATGTTGGCTAGGCCACGAGCTAGCGGTGGCTCCGAACTCATTTTCTAAACCAAATAACTGCCGGCATGCCGCGACCATCGATGAAACTGGGTTCCATTCAGCCACATACTGCAGCGCTCGGGGCATTCCAGTTGTGGGAGCAAATGCATTCGATAAAAATGTCATAGGAAATGTAACCAGAAATCCAACGTTCTGAACGACGCGGGCATCTCGAACAACGAGACCTACATAGATACCAATCCAAGAGAGGGCATAGCCAAAAGCAAAGAGGAATAGGAAACCTAGAGAGATTCTCATTAGGCCTGAGGAAGGACGCCAACCAACTGCAAAGCCAGCAGCGGCCATCACAGCTAGAACTAATATATTTAACAGTGCGTCTCCAAAGGTCCGACCAATGACTACTGCCCCGCGTGAGATTGGTAGTGATCTAAAGCGATCGATGAGACCCTTCTCCATATCTTGCGCTAAGCCCGATGCCGTTGCTGCCAATGTGAAAGCTACTGTCTGGACGAAGATGCCAGGCATGAGAAGTTGTACATATCCACCGGGTTGTCCCGTTGCGATCGAGCCACCAAAAACATATCGAAATAAGAGGACAAACATGACGGGCTGAATGGTTGAGAAAATGAGTAGTTCCGGGATTCGAGCTAGTTGTAATACTTGGCGCTTAGTAATAACCAAAGAGTCACTTAGTACATGCTTCATTTTCTTCCCCCTATTCTCTTCTTGACCGGTTCGGCGACCTTCTCTTCCGCGACATGGCCAGTAAGAGATAAGAAAACATCATCGAGAGAGGGTCGCTTGAGGGCAATATCTAGCGGGTGAATTGAGGCCTCGTCTAAGGCACGTAGCGCCTGAATCAAGGCGCTTGAACCAGTTGTAACTGGTGCACTCACAGTTCGCCCATCCAGGTGAGTTGCACTCCCACTGACGTGAGCGATTATCTCTTGCACTTTAGTTAAATCATGGTTTTCAGCGGTTATCTCTAAGCGTTCACCGCCCACCTGCTTTTTTAATACATCTGAAGTTCCACGAGCAATGACTTTCCCATGATCGATTACTGCGATCTCATCGGCCAATTGATCAGCTTCTTCTAAATACTGAGTTGTTAATAACACTGTTACTCCACCTGTAACTAACTCTTCGATTACACCCCACATCTCCATGCGCCCACGTGGATCAAGTCCTGTGGTTGGTTCATCGAGGAATAGAACCTTGGGTTGCACAATTAATGATGCAGCTAAATCTAGGCGGCGACGCATTCCACCTGAATATGTTTTGATCGGTCGGCGTGCACTTTCAGTAAGTGAAAACCTTTCAAGAAGTTCATTTGCTCGATCAATCGATGGTTGTTTTCCTAGATGATACAAGCGCCCAAACATAACTAAGTTGTCCCAGCCAGTTAGCGTCTCATCGACAGCTGCATATTGACCAGATAAACCAATAACTTCGCGAACTTTGTCGGGATGTTTTATTACATCAATACCTGCAACATGAGCGCTTCCTGAATCTGGTTTAAGTAGAGTTGCAAGAATTCGAACAGTAGTAGTTTTACCTGCGCCATTTGGACCTAACACACTGAGTACTGTGCCTTCAGTGACATCGAGTGACAAGCCATCTAATGCTCTCACTTCACCTTTGTCATAAGTCTTGACTAGCTGTTCAGCGCTCACTGTCTTCACGCGGTAACCTTACCCTTATGTCCAATAATCCACCCCTTAACGCATCGTCCAAAGCCCACACCCACCGCGAGATTATGGTCATTCTTGGCGGGCTTATGACGGGAATGCTCTTGGCCGCCTTGGACCAGACGATTGTTTCAACTGCGTTAAAAAATATCGTTGAAGAGTTCGATGGCCTCAACCACTACACCTGGGTCGTTACCGCGTACCTTTTGACTTCGACTGCATCAACTCCTCTGTATGGAAAAATCTCTGATATTTACGGGCGCAGACCAGTATTTCAATTTGCAATCGTTACATTTCTAATCGGATCATTACTTGCTGGGGCAGCCCAAGATATGAACCAGCTGATTGCAACCCGTGCACTTCAGGGTCTGGGTGCCGGTGGATTAATGGCGCTAACTTTTGTAATCATCGGTGACATCGTTCCTCCACGCGAACGCGGCCGCTACCAAGGTTATTTTGGCGCAGTATGGGGATTGTCCTCAGTAACCGGCCCACTTTTAGGTGGATTTTTTTCTGATCATGAACAGATCCTTGGAATCACCGGGTGGCGTTGGATCTTCTTCATTAACATTCCTTTTGGTATCGCATCGCTTTTGATCACTTCAGCAGTTCTACATATTCCAAAAGTTAAGCGTGATCACAGTATTGATTTCCTAGGTGCCATTCTCATGGTGACTTCAGTCTGTTTAGTTCTTCTTTCAGTTTCAATTTATGGACCACAATTCGGTTGGACCGACGCTAGAACGACAATCTTCTTAGTCGTTGGATTAATTCTGGCTGTCGTGTTTCTCTACTGGGAGAGTAAAGCAACAGAGCCAATAATTCCTCTCTACTTATTTAAAAACCACACTTTCTCATTAACCTCAGCACTTGGTGCAGTCATTGGCGCTGGAATGTTTGGCGCAATTGTCATGCTGCCGCTCTATTTCCAGGTCGTAAAAGGCTACTCGGCTACCGACGCCGGGCTAAAATTAATTCCATTGATGCTCGGAGTCGTTACCACCTCAATCTTTTCTGGCAAAATGATTTCGAAGCACGGCCACTACAAGCGATTCCCAATAATTGGAACGGCAATTATGACCGTTGGAATCTTGTTGATGACACGTTTGCAGATCGATACGCCTTACTGGCAGATTGCAATCTTTGCAATCATGGTCGGCGCTGGACTTGGTTTATCTATGCAAACCATTGTTATTGCCTTGCAGAATGCAGTTGATTTCAAAGATATGGGTGTGGCAACAAGTAGCAATACGTTTTTTCGATCTCTTGGCTCAGTCTTTGGTACCGCAATATTCGGAAGTATTTTGACTAATCGAGTAGTTCATTACATGAGTTCAAATTTTGCTGATTTAGCTAAGAACAATCCAAAAGCCCTAGACGGCTTTGATATGTCTCAACTTGGTGCGCTTACTACAAATACTGCTGTATTACAGAGTTTCCCACCTCTCATAAAAACTACCGCCCTTGAAGCATTCGTGAGCTCTTTCCATATTGTCTTTTACGCTGCAGCACCAATTGCTGCCTTAGGTTTTCTCCTAGCACTAATGCTTCGGGAGACACCATTGCGCACCTCTGAGGATTACGCAGCCGCCCGTGAAGAGGCAGCAGGAGAATCAATCGGGTAATGCAATCTCCATTTAAGGATCTGCCGCGTGAAATATCAGTTCTTGTTGCAGCATCCTTTTTTGTAGCCGTTGGTTTTGGAATCGTACTTCCCGCTATTCCGGTTTTTGCTCGAAGCTTTGGTGTAAATAATGCTGCTATCGGCTTAATTGTTTCAATGTTTGCTATCACCCGTTTTGCATCTGGGTTAATCTCAGGAAAGCTTGTTGATCTATTCGGCGAAAAAGCAGTTTTCTCGACTGGTGTCTTTATGGTCGCACTCTTTGTTTTTCTCGCAGGTTTATCAACGACTTACACGCAACTATTAGTTTTTAGGGCAGCTGGAGGCCTTGGCTCTTCGATGTTTTCCGTTGCCGCTGGATCGGTCATTATGCGCTCTGTCGATGACGAGCATCGAGGTCGAGCACAGGCCGTCTACAACGGAGCCTTTTTATTTGGAGGTGTTTCAGGACCTGCAATTGGGGGTTTACTCTCACTTATTTCACTTAGAGCACCTTTTTTCGCTTACTCAGTCATGCTCTTAATCTCGGGTGCTGTAGCTCATTTCTTCCTTAAGGGAGAGAAGATCGGTAAGCGAGAAATAGATTTAGATTCCACCGAGCACACAACGGTACGCGAAGCTCTTGCCATGAAGCCATACAGAATCGCTCTCTTGTTGGTCTTCATTGTCAATTGGGTTGTCTTCGGTATGCGCGCATCGGTTATGCCCATCTTTGTTACCGAAGTTCTCAACTCAACCACGGCATTTGTAGGATATGGCTTTACCTTAAGTGCAATATTTCAAGGTGCATTACTTATGCGCGGGGGGCGCATCTCGGATAGTAAAGGTCGCAGATTCGCCTCGGTTGTGGGTTCGAGTATTGCTTTAGTTGGAGTGCTTCTCTTAACTTTTGCTACTCACCCTTGGATGTATTTAGTTGCAATGTCCATCATGGGAATCGGTGGTGCATATCTATCAACAACTCCGGCGAGCATAGTTGGAGACATAATCCGCGGCCGTGGCGGTCAGGTTATTGCAATTTTTCAGATGGCCGGTGATGCCGGAATGATTGTTGGACCCCTGATTATTGGAGCTCTCTCAGACCTATATTCGTATCGCACCGCTTTTGCGGTATCGGCAATTGTCTTTGCAATCGGTGTGGTATTTACAACTCGGATTCCTGAAACGCGAAATAGCTATATATCTGGAGAAAGCGAAAAGCCCCAGATTAATAATCTGAGGCCTCTCGATTAATCTTTTCTAATTAGTCGTTACCACGCAGGATTGATAATAAGCGCAGAACCTCTAAATACAGCCACACAATCGTCACCATTAAACCAAATGCAGCTCGCCATGACTCTTGCTCTGGCAGACCTGCGTTGATTCCTTTTTGAATCTGATCAAAGTCTAAAATCAAGAAGAAACTTGCAAGAACCATTCCGCCGGTTGCAATGATTAAACCAAAGCCACCAATGTTATAGATGCTTGCACCAAATAGTGAGCCAACCATGAAGAGAAGGGCTAGTACAACGTAGCCAATCAATGCCGTCATTAAGACCTTAGTGAATTTTGGCGTTACGCGAATACGTCCGCTTTTATAAGCAAACAACATTCCAGTAAACGCACAGATCGTCACCAATATCGCCTGGCTTACAATGCCTTGATACATGTCGTTGTAGAGATTGCTGATAGTGCCAAGCGCTAAACCTTCAAAGGCAGCATAGGCAATAATCAATCCCGGTTTCACGGTTTTGCTAAAGCTGTTAACCATTGCAAGGGCAAAGCCACCGAAGACGCCGAGCAGCATCGCGCCGCCACCTAAGTTAAGCGTCCACGCAGCTGCGCCAACGGCCACAAGAACTGCAAATAAAATGCCAGTACGAGTGACAACGTCATCAATCGTCATGCGACCGGTGCGCAATGAAGATGCTGCTGGTGCGTTATAAATATTCTCTAGCGCTGCGTCGGTCTCAGTGTGTACTTTGGGATCAAATGCAGCGTATCCACGCTGATTAAACGCCCGTCCTAAAACAGGGTTTGAACTGCGCATATCTTTTCTCTCCTTTTGGTATACAGCCAGAAGTTCTGGCAGTTGCCTAACGATAATTCATTGGGCATAACAAGTTTAGGGCTAGGAAGATTCCCAGGCGAAATGAAACGAGCCTTGGCTGCTTAAAAACCCCTGTGGATGTCGATTTTTCATGTCCGCAAGGTCACCCCAACCACCCCTTCCCTTTATTTCGGGCCAGAGTAGTGTGAAGTTATCAAAGCTAAAAAGTGAGAGAGCGGGTAGCGAAAATGACCGACCGTTTCGCAGGCAAAGTAGGAATCATCACTGGTGCTGGCTCCGGAATCGGCAAGGCAACAATTGAGCGATTTGTAGCTGAAGGTGGAGTTGGAATTGGCGTCGACATGGTCAAAGAGCGCCTCGAGATTCTTGAAAGTGAGATGTTAGCAAAGGGTTTTTCTCTTAAGACCGTTGCCGGAAATTTGATGGATGATTCGACCATAGATGCTGTAATTGAAGCAGCCGGTGCAAAAATTGATATCTTAATTAATAATGCGGGAATCTTAGATGAGTTCGTTCCTCTTGAAGATATTGATGATCAACTTTGGAACCGCGTAATTGGTGTGAATCTCACCTCTGTAATGAAGTTAAGTCGCGCAGTTGTTAAGCAGATGCTCAAAACCGGTGGTGGAAGTATTGTCACGACGGCAAGTGCAGCTTCTTTTAAGTCGGGCATTGCGGGTACAAGTTATGTTGCCAGTAAGCATGGTGTCGCTGGACTCGTGAAGTCGATGGCAACCCTTTATGGCCCCAAAGGAATCCGATCTAATGCAGTGGCACCCGGTGCGGTTGCTACAAATATCATGGATCAAACCAGGCCACCACGCGGTGCAGCAACAATGCAAGAGCTTGGAATTAATATGGCAAACATGGGAACAATTGGCCAACCAGAACAGCTAGCGGCAGCGATTTTGTTTCTTGCAAGTGATGATGCCTCTTACATCAACGGCGTAATTCTCCCCGTCGATGGTGGCTGGGTCGCGCGTTAATACGTGCCGGCTTCTGAAATATTAAGCTGCAGGTAAACCTGCGATGACTATTTCAGACAATGGCAATCGCACACGAGGAGCCTTTTCGCGCTCCTGCAAAATCTCATTATCAAGGTGCTCGGCAGGTGCTTGCTGACCAAGTACTAAAATTGCCGTTTGCACATAATTATCTGGAAGTGAGAATTCAGTTTTTACTTCATCGCGATTAAATCCAGCAATGGGATGGACAGCGATGCCACGATGATTCGCTTCCATTGTCATAAAAGCACTTGCGAGCCCTGCATCATAAAGTGCGAAGGGACGAACTGATCCATCGTCATTTGTTGTCACCGCGACTACGAGAATTAACGCTGATGCTGATGGAGCCCAGGTTGCGTTGAAGCCTGCGAAGTGTTTCGTCAAATTCTCAAAATGTGAATCTCCACGTTTTGCCACGATGAAACGCCATGGTTGCTGATTACCGCTTGAAGGAGACCATCGTCCTGCTTCTAGAATCGCCGCAATATCAATATCGGAGATTTCAGCTACCGCATCAAAGGAGCGTGGGCTCCACCGGTTGGCAATCAAAGGGCTAAGGGATACTGATGTGTCGGCAGGTTTTAACATGTGAGAATGCATCCTTTTGTTCATTAACTACTCATCGCAAATCGCGGAGATATCAGGTAAACAGCGCCGTACGTATGAAATATTCCCAATTTTCATATGAAGTGTGCCCCGCGTGGTAACCCACACTGGGAGGATATTAAGTCCTCTGCCTCTGCCATTGGGATACCAGAAGGCACGCGATTTAATCGTAAAGCGAAGCCTGCTAGAGGCGAGAGAGTGGATTGAGAAACGGTCCTACAGGTTTACGCGTTAACCACTGGACTCTTCATGACAAGGGCACCAAGCAAGCCCGATACATCAATGAAGGCGAACTTTACGAAACAATCGCTACCTGCGTAAGGCAAGAGAATTACCCCGTTATGAAGCAGCGCACCACATGAATAGAGGACGTTTGGTGTGTAGCCCTCACGCTCTTCATCATTGGCAATTAACATTGGCTGATCTAATGAGCCGATTACCCGAGTCGGATCTTCAAGATCGAGCAATATCGCTCCGATTCCATATTCACGCATTGGGCCTACTCCATGGGTGAATACCAACCAACCTTCGGGTAATTCAATCGGAGAACCACAATTTCCGCGCTGAACTTCTTCCCACGGCATTGTCATTAGATCGATATCGATCGCCTGGCCCCAATCAAATGCATCGCTTGAAGTAGCAATGCTGATGTTCTCCTTGTCCCAGCGAGAAAGGCTGTAGTAAAGATCATTAATCTTCCGTGGGAAGAGAGCCATTCCTTTATTTTTCGAAGATGGCCCCACTAAGCGAGTGACTTCGAACTCTTGAAAGTTACGCGTCTGTAAAAGATGGGGTGTAACTCGCTCTCCGTCATAGGCAGTGTATGTGGCCCAATATTGATCCTGATTATCGCCATCGACAAAACGCGTAAAGCGCGCATCCTCCATACCGTGAGTCTCGTCTGGCGAATGGGGGAAAAGAATCCGTGACGAGATCTCGCGGTGGATAGGAAAATCGATTTTGTAACTGCACAGACAGATACGTTTAACGACTTCAATCATTAAGGATGATGTGACTCCAGCCAATGCATCGGCATTTACTGATGCGATCGCTATATTGAGATCCTCAATAAGAAATACCTCTGGTAGGAGCGAGAGGAGAAAGATAATATCTCGTGGATCTCCGACTTCAGCAAATGCTTTTTCTAAGAAGCTCTTCGTCATCTTCGAAGTCGAGGGCGTGCCTACCGTCAAATGCTTCTGCGGTGGATCAATTGCAATATCAGTTCCGTTAAATACCGCCGTTCTAAATTCAATACTTGAGATATGTCCTTCGCCAACAGCACGCAAACTCATTATCACTCGTAGCTCTCCTGGCGCTAAGCGCGATTGGTCGGGATGCATTACTACTGATGGGTTAAAGAGTGCGGCCCCTTCAATCGAATATTCCTTTGTGAAATAAGAACCAATCAATTGTTTGAGTTCATCTGACAGCACGGTGCTTGGGCTAAGACGATGAGAGACCTTTGTGAAGTTCTCTGCAAAAACTTGCAACAAATCATCGTGGCGACCACAGAAACGGTCACACGTACTCTTCAATGTTTCGTGCACAAGGTCAGGTGACATTGCAACGATGCGATCAATTACTGAATCTGTTCTTACAATATCATCGCCAGCAATTTCTTTACCGGGTAAGTATAGAAGACTGATCACTCGTTTATCATCAGCGTAGATGGTCTTATTCGATCTAATTACCCAAGGCCATTCAACACTCATAAAATGACTATACTCTTAAACTATGGAAACACCATTCGGGTTTGTGAGCACCTTTCCACCAACACTATGTGGCATTGCAAGTTTCACAGCCTCACTAATGAGCGCAATAAATGAATATCAAGATTGTCCAAGCAGCGTTATTGCTCTTCTTGAACCTGGTGATATTTTTCCTCAAGGCAATGTCCCTCCAGAGGTCGCTGGCTTTCTTCGCCAGAATGATGATTACTCGCTGAAGTTAGCTCTTAAGATTTTGAACAAAAATAATATTGCGATCATTCAACATGAATTTGGAATTTACGACGGACCAGATGGAGATGAAGTATTAAAAATTGCTTCAGGTACGCGCATTCCACTCATCACCATTCTTCACACCGTGATGCGTGATCCAACTCCTGGACAATTTCGTGTACTGACCAAACTCTGCGAACTCTCAACCATTGTTGTTGTAATGAGTAAGACGGCTCAAACCCACATCATTAATCTCTACGGCATCGACCCTTCAAAGGTACGGTTACTTCCCCATGGCGCTCCGGAAATTCCTGCGGTATCTCTTGAGCTCCCCAAAGCTCACCCCATGATTCTTACATGGGGGTTGCTCGGACCCGGAAAAGGGCTGGAGTTAGCAATTTCAGCGATGGGATTATTGAAAGATATGGAGCCGGCGCCGCACTACGTAGTAGTGGGTAAAACTCATCCAAAAGTAATTGCACGCGAAGGCGAGAGGTACCGGGAGAGTTTGGAAAAGTTAGTCAGAGATAGTGGCCTTGAAGAGATCGTTTCTTTTGTGCCTGAGTACCTCGAGCGAAGTGAAATCATTGAACACATCGCGCGGGCTTCAATTATCCTGTTGCCATATGAGACTACCGAGCAAACCACTTCTGGTGTATTGACCGAAGCCCTCGCTGCGCTCAAGCCAATCGTCTCCACTGAATTTCCGCACGCAGTCGAATTGTTATCCGGTGGAGCCGGAATTGTGGTCCCGCACAATGATCCGAAAGCGATAGCACGGGCTATTCGCAGCATTATTCAAGATCCTGCAGTTGTCCTTAAGATGCAGCAAAAATCCCGAGAATTTGCCGGCGAGCTTTTATGGCCCGTTGTTGCTGCTAGCTACATCTCTCTCGCCCACTCGTTATTAACGACACAAGTTTCTGCATGAGTGTGACCGCAGCCAGATTAAGCTTCCATCATCTGCAGCGACTTACCTCAAAATTTGGACTCCAAGAACACTCGATATTTGGGGATCCCCGGAATGATGAAGGTCACTGTGTCGATGATGTCGCTCGAGCGCTGATTCTTCTTTGTCGCGAACCAGAAGTAAAAGATCCCTATAAACCATTAATTGATCTCTATCTAAGTTTCATATCGGCGGCAATCGCAGAGAACGGCCAATGCCACAACCGAATGGGCTCTGATGGGAAGTGGACTGATCTACCTGCTGTTGGTGATTGGTGGGGACGAGCTGTCTGGGCGATGGGATTTGCTGGCGTCCATGCACCCGAGCAAGCTCAACGGGCATTAGCGATCAATGGTTTTAGGAAACTTGCTCGGACTCACTCCCCACATCTGCACACTCGATCTTTCGCGGTTCTTGGTGCGGGTGAGTTCCTTCTCCATTTCCCTGAGGAGCAATCTGCGCAGGCAATCGTGCAGAAAGCGGAGTTGAGCGCTCTGCGCCCTATAAGCGATTCGTGGTTTTGGCCGGAAGAGCGTCTGAGGTATTCAAATGCGACTATTCCCGAAGCTGTCATGCTTGCTGGTCGCGTAACGGGTAACACTGCTGTGTTTGAAAACGGTCTTGCCATGCTCGATTTCTTGATCGATATCGAGACGTGCGGTTCACATTTTTCTGTCACTCCC
This sequence comes from Candidatus Planktophila sp., assembly GCA_030681675.1. Taxonomy (NCBI): domain Bacteria; kingdom Bacillati; phylum Actinomycetota; class Actinomycetes; order Candidatus Nanopelagicales; family Candidatus Nanopelagicaceae; genus Candidatus Planktophila; species Candidatus Planktophila sp. Next base: position 51,295 of record JAUXRP010000012.1, on the reverse strand, counting down.
GTAGGCGGGCGTGGGGTGCAATCAGTAGATTCACTCTTTGATCAACAACCGATTGAGCTTGCATCAATCGCAGATGCATCCGCACGTGCCTACTCGTTTACTCGTAACCCTCGTTACATCGATGAGGTTCAACGGGCATGGAATTGGTTCTTAGGCGCTAATGATGTCGGGGTACAAATGTTTGATCCACTGACACACGGTGGCTATGACGGGCTGCATGCGCTTGGGCCGAATCTAAATCAAGGGGCGGAATCGACGATCTCTATGCTTTCAACTGCCCAGCAGGCCTACCTGCTATCCGTAAGTCCTGGTCTATGAAGTAATTGAGCGTCACTTAACCATCGAGATGTGTTCATAATGAGCATAGACAGATTCAATACTTCATAATAATGCACTTATTAAGTGCCCCGAGTGGGGGTCGAACCCACACTGGGAGGATTTTAAGTCCTCTGCCTCTGCCATTGGGCTATCGGGGCCACGTGAAGGGGTAAATCTACACTCTTTTTATAGCCCTACTTTCCAGAGATGGAACGTGCAATTCCATCCAAAATATCAGACTCTGATGCCACAAATTCATTAGCCCCAGTGGCATTCATTATCTCTGAAAGAACTAAGGCTCCGGCTGGAATTACATCAACACGACCAGAGTGCATATATCCAAGGGCTAGCCGTTCTTCGCGAGTAGAGGTTAAAAACATCTCTGCAACTTCATGAGTTTTAACGGCACTAATGCGGGATAAGTGAATTGCGTAACGGTCATATTCTGTTAAACCAAGTGCGGCGGCGGCAACGGTTGTTGCAGTACCGGCAACGGCGATAAGAGTTTTCGCTTTAGTGATTGGGACGATTGCCCCAGCTTTTGCAATCGCCTCTTGAATATCTACGCGAGCCAAATCAATTTCATGTGCATGTGCAGGGTCATTACTGAAATGGCGTTCGGTCATTCGAACGCAACCGATGTTGACACTCTTTGCGAACTCAACATGCGTCGTGCCAAAAACAAACTCCGTGGATCCCCCACCGATATCAACAACGAGAAATGGGCCGTCAGCTTGTGAGAGATCTTGAATCGCACCAGTAAATGAAAGAGATGCCTCTTCTTCGCCGCTAATCACTTCCGGTTCGATTCCCAAACGCACTCGTACGCCATCGATAAACAATTGGCGATTTGTTGAATCGCGGGTGGCACTTGTTGCGCAGAAGCGAATCTTTTGAACTCCACGCTTTGCAATTTCGAGTGCGATTGTATCGACGGCAACCAAAGTGCGCGCAATTGCATCAGGGTGGAACTCGCCCGTTTGATCAACGCCTTGCCCTAGTCGAACAATTTCCATTGTGCGAATAACTTCGCGAAAATTACCGCCTTCTATATCGGCAATAAGCATCCTGATTGAGTTAGTGCCGCAATCAATGGCCGCTACTCGCATGGTGCGCCATCCCACCACTGAGGTAATTTAGCTAAAGCCTCATCTCCGAGTGGGTTTACATCGGGGCCCGCCGCCAGCGAGTGTGCAACCAATGAGTGCAGACATTTCACACGGGTTGGCATTCCACCGGCCGATACATCCTCTACTTCCGGAACATCAATGCCAAGGGCCGAACGCGCTGCGATGTAATCATCATGTGCGGCATGGTAAGCCCCAGCTAATTCGGTATCGCTTTCTAGACGTTCATTCATTTCTCCCATTAAACCTGTTGTTTCAAGGGTTGAAATCACCGCAGTTAATCGTGGGCAGGTTGCATAATAGAAAGTTGGAAATGGTGTGCCATCGGCTAAACGCGGTGGAGTTTCGACAACGGCCGGCTTACCACATGGGCATCGATATGCGATTGCATGAACATCTCTTGGAGTACGGCCCAACTGAGTTTGAATGCACTCTAAATCTATGGGACTAACCTGCCTCACTTTTCGCCAGATTCGCTTATAGATGCAATGAGACGTGCATACCATGGCTGTCCATCAACCAATGCTTGTGCAACTTTCGTTACGGGTACTGCATCAGTTGTGGTTGCGTTTTCGGTGACTATGTACTGGCGCTCACCAGGCAAAACAAAGTGGAGACGTTCGCGCGCCTGCGACTTTACGTACTCTGGATCTTGCCAGAGCAATAACTCTTTACGTGCATCAGCTAACGCTTTGTTGTCCGACGTTAACTGGGCATTGAGTGCACTAATTTGTGCCCGTTGAGTGAAGTAGTGCTTAAATGGAGGCGCAAGCGCCAAGGCCAGAATGAAGAAAATTGTGGAAAGTGCTAATGCGCGGCCCGATGTACGCCGACGCCTGAAACTGGATTGACGTCCACGTGCCATCGGGTGCCCTACTTAAGCCTTAAAACGTGGAAAGGCATCTCGGCCGGCATATCGTGCGCCAGTCGAGAGCTCTTCTTCGATTCGAAGTAATTGATTGTATTTGGCGACGCGTTCGGTACGTGCCGGTGCACCGGTCTTAATCTGTCCGCAGTTTAGTGCGACAGCTAAATCAGCGATTGTTGTATCTTCGGTTTCACCTGAACGGTGGCTCATCATTGTGCGGTAACTTGCATGATGTGCCATATCAACAGCATCGATTGTTTCGGTCAGAGTACCAATTTGGTTGACTTTAACAAGGAGTGCATTGGCAGTATTGCCAGCGATTCCACGTGCGAGGCGCTCTGGATTAGTTACAAATAAATCATCGCCGACAATCTGAATACGTGAGCCAAGAACGCTAGTCATCTGTGTCCAGCCGGCCCAATCCTCCTCATTGAGTGGATCCTCAATTGAAACGATCGGATACGCATCAACTAATGATGTGTAATAGGCGATCATTTCATCGGAAGTTTTGAGTGCGCCTTCAAACTTGTATTTTCCATCCTCGTGGAACTCAGTTGCGGCAACATCCATTGCAAGTGCAATATCACTACCTGGCTTGAATCCTGCTGCCGTAATTGCTTCCAGAATTAAATCAAGTGCTGCTCGGTTGCTCTCCAGGTTTGGCGCGAAGCCACCTTCGTCACCGACACTTGTTGCTAAGCCGCGCTTCTTAAGTACGGCCTTTAGAGCGTGATAAATCTCTGCGCCCCAACGCAATGATTCACGAAAGGTCGGTGCGCCTATTGGTGCAATCATGAACTCCTGAATATCGACGTTAGTGTCAGCGTGTGCACCTCCGTTGAGAATATTCATCATCGGAACTGGGAGTAAGTGTGCATTCGGCCCACCTAAGTAGCGAAAGAGGGAGAGATCCGCTGATTCAGCCGATGCTTTAGCAACGGCAAGAGAAGCACCTAAAATTGCATTTGCACCTATGCGCGACTTGTTTTTTGTTCCGTCGAGCTCGATCATCGCAGCATCGACTAAGCGTTGATCTTGTGCATCAAATCCGATAATCTCTGGCGCGATTTCATTATTGAGAAATGCGATTGCTTTTTCTACACCCTTACCTAAGTAGCGTGTGCCACCATCGCGTAATTCAGCGGCCTCGAATGCACCGGTCGATGCGCCACTTGGAACTGCCGTACGAGCTTGTGTTCCATCTTCCAATTCGATTTCAACTTCCACCGTTGGATTTCCACGGGAGTCGAGAATTTCACGGGCTCCAAGAGCTTCGATTATTGCCATAGCGCTTCTCCTTCGTCACTTAAATCAATGTGCGGCTGAGACTTCAACGCTGAAATCGCACAAACTTTGGTGTGCCAATCCTACCGTGCCTCAGTGGCGGCAATTTGTTGGCTCAAAGTCAACGCCTCCTTGCGAAGAGCGGACTCTGCATCAATACCGCTGGCGTTGGCCCACGCAATTACAGTCAGCAAAGCTTGACCAACCGCGCTCTCACTTGCGGTGCCGCTGATGTCAATTGCATCTGGAGTTACGACATCGACTCCGTATTTTGATGCGCGGTATAAAAGTTTTTCAATTAAAGGAAGTGCCGGTTGTGCCATCGCAATTCCATCAAGGGCAGAGGTACGCCCTTTTTCTTCTCTCTTAATGTCTTCCCAGTTTTGTAGAACTTCGGTGGAATCTTGAACTTTAATCCCGGCAAAGACATGTGGGTGGCGGCGTATCAACTTATCGGCTATAGCCTGTGCAACATCCTGTATTGAAAATGGATCAATGGGATCCTCTTCGGCGATGCGAGAATGGAAATACACTTGTAGTAAGACATCGCCGAGTTCTTCTCGCATATCGATACGATTAGCACTGTGTACTGCATCGACAAATTCATACGACTCTTCAAGTAGATACTTAAGAAGTGACTCATGCGTCTGCTCGGCATCCCAAGGGCAGCCCCCGGGTGAGCGGAGTTGGTCCATAACATCAGCAAGACGCTGAAGTTGCGAACCCTCCATCACTGTGCTTTATTTCTTTGCAGGAGAAACTGCGGGGCTTGCAGAATCAACTGCAACTACATCAGCGACTTCACCATCCCACTTGCCATACCGAGGGTTAATAGTTACGCCGAGCTCTTTTGCTTTTGCGACTACGAGCTTTTGCACTGCGGATCCGAGATCAGCTTGCGTAACTCCACTGGCCGTAAGTGCTTGACTAATTTTGTCTGAGACTGTCATCGCTTCAATATAAATATCTAAATCATTTGGCGCGATTCCTGCACCAACAAGTGCTACCGGTAAACTTTCGATCCCGCCAACTTGTTCGATGATACTTTGACGTCGAGTATCAATTTCAGCTTTGGAAACCGTAAGCTTTAGTTCTTCGCCCGTTGCGCGAAGCAGTGCAGTGAAGAGGTGGAAGCGGAGTTGCCCACGATTTAATGCCTCGCCAGTTTCTAACTGCATCTGGGAAGTGTCAACCCCAACGCGTGCGGCAAGAATTGCATCAATACTTGATTGAACCGTTGCCTGGGTAATCTTTGTGTCGCCGAGAGTCGCGGCAGCTCCAACTTGAGAGCAACCAGTTAGAAAGAGCGCGCTGGCTACGGTTATTACGGCAAGAATCTTCTTCACTGTGAACTCGCTTTCGGTGGTTCGCTCAATTGGTTGACGGCCTCAACGACCCAGGCTAGAAGAGAAGTATCCACTATGGCAGGCACACTCTCTGACGGATTCCATAAATTACCGGTGTTAAGTGCAACTAAGACCGTTCTAGTCGCCGATTTATAGAGCGAGCCCGGATATAAACGTGACAGGCGTAACTGTCTTGACTCAGGCAGCGTTAAGGGTGCCAAGCGCAAGAACTTTCCTTGAAAGATAACCTCAGTCAATCCAGCTGTCTTGGCCCGTGCCCGCAAAGATGCAACACCTAATAGCGCCTGAGCCTGCTCCGGAAGTTCACCAAAGCGATCTAAAAGTTCGGCACGAATAGATTCGACATCTTCGTTATTTTTTACATCGGCTAGGCGTCTATATAAATCAAGACGCAAACGCTCGCCAGGTACATATTCAGTTGATAAGTGGGCATTTATCGGAAGTTCGACTTTGCACTCACTTATCTTTTCCGCCGTTTCAATTATCCCAGCCTTGTAATCATTAACGGCCTCACCCACCATTCTCATATATAGATCAAAACCAACATCTGCGATGTGCCCTGATTGCTCGCCACCTAAGAGATTTCCAGCACCGCGAATCTCAAGATCTTTTAATGCAACGCGCATTCCAGAACCTAATTCAGTATTTGCAGCGATTGTGGTTAAACGTTCGTGAGCTAATTCAGATAATGGTTGATCGGGTGGATAGAGAAAATAAGCATATGCTCGTTCGCGGCCGCGTCCGACTCTGCCGCGCAATTGATGAAGTTGTGATAGGCCAAATCGATCTGCACGCTCGACAATGAGTGTGTTGGCATTTTGAATATCCAGACCACTTTCGACGATAGTGGTACTAACCAGAACATCAAAATCCCTATTCCAAAAAGCCAGAATTACATCTTCTAGTGCGCCTTCACTCATCTGCCCATGTGCAACTCGAATTCGAGCTTCAGGTACAAGTTCTTGAATTCGTGATGCTGCTTGATCAATAGTTTCAACGCGGTTATGAAGATAGAAAATCTGTCCATCTCGTAAAAGTTCTCGGTGGATCGCCGCGGTTATCTGACCTTCTTCAGCCGGTCCCACATACGTCAAAATTGGGTGACGCTCTTCTGGTGGTGTTGTAATCGTTGACATCTCTCGAATCCCGGTCACCGCCATCTCTAGTGTGCGTGGAATCGGAGTTGCAGACATCGCCAAAACATCCACAGTTGTGCGCATTCTCTTGAGCGCCTCTTTTTGCTCGACACCGAAACGTTGCTCCTCATCGACCACCACTAAACCTAAATCTTTGAAAACAACGTCGTTTGAAAGAATTCGATGCGTGCCGATAACGACATCGACCGAGCCCTTGAGCAATCCATCGAGCACGTCCTTACTCTCTTTGGCCGTGTTAAAACGTGATAGCCCAGCTACCTTCAAGGGGAAGCCGGCATATCGCTCTGCAAAAACCTTTATGTGCTGTTGTACAAGTAAGGTTGTTGGAACAAGTACGGCAACTTGTTTGCCATCTTGAACTGCTTTGAAAGCGGCGCGAATAGCGATTTCAGTTTTACCATAACCGACATCACCACAGATAATTCGATCCATCGGGTAAGGGCGCTCCATATCGGACTTAACGTCATTTATCGTCGCTAGTTGATCTGGTGTTTCAATATAGGAAAATGAGTCCTCCAACTCACGTTGCCATGGAGTATCAGGAGAAAAAGCAAAGCCTGGTGAACTTGTACGGGCGGCATAGAGACGAATTAACTCCCCAGCGATCTGGCGCACAGCCTTGCGTGCTCGTCCCTTTGCCTTCTGCCACTCCCCGCTACCGATTCGGTGCACGGTAGGTGCTTCTCCACCAACATATTTACTTACCTGCTCGAGCACATCCGTTGGAACAAAGATTCGATCCCCTGGTTGGCCTCGTTTGGCCGATGCATATTCAATGACGAGATATTCGCGAGTTACATCTGCAACCGTTCGCTGAACTAACTCGAGATAACGGCCGATTCCATGCTGCTCATGCACAACAAAATCGCCTGCTCGAAGCTCTAAGGGATCAATTGCGGCTTTTCGTTTTGATGGCAATCGTTGGTTATCTTTAACACTGCCTTTACTGCCGGTTAAATCTCGCTCAGTCATGAAAAAGACTTTTTCACTCTGACTTTCAAATCCATGGGCGATGACGGATGTTGTTAAGTGAACGCTCCCTTTTGTCGGCGTTGCCACAAGTTTTTCAACAACATGAACGGGTAAATCAGCGTTTCGAAAAATTCCTGCATACCGTTCAAGCATTCCATGACCATGTGTTGCAAAAACAACCGTGAAATGCCCATTAACGGCTTCGCGCAAAGCAGCGACGGTTCGCTCAATATCCCCGCGCATGGGGTCAATTGCTCGATAATCTAAAAACTCCGTATCCCCTGCAAGATCACTTCCAAATGGATCCAGAGATGCCGTTGCGAAGTTGAGGGAGCTAATCTCCTCCATTAACTCAACCCAAGACATATATGTTCCGGAGCCATCATGAATTGGTGCTACTGCGCCATGCGCTGCATTTGACCACGAAGCGTTGAGGAACTCTTCATTAGTTGCAAGCAGATCTCCTGCCCTCGACCTTATTCGCTCATAGTCGAGAAAGATTATTTGCGAGTTAGCCGGCATTCGAGCAAGTAGGGTTTCAGTGTCATCAATCAATAGTGGAATCAATGACTCCATACCTTCGAATAATATTCCTTCGCTAATTTTTTCTAAAAACTCACGTGCACCTGGAAGGCTATCTTTGAGCTCGCCCGCTCGGGCTCGAATCGTGGGAGTTAACAAGAGTTCTCTACAAGGAAAAATCTCAACTCTCCCAATGACTGGCGCAATTGTTCGCTGATCAGCGACTTCGAAATAGCTAATGTCCTCTATCTCATCCCCGAAAAAATCTATTCGAATTGGATGCGCACTCAATGGTAGGAAGAGATCTACGATTCCGCCTCGAACCGCAAACTCGCCTCGGCGCTCGACTAAGTCTGTTCTTGAATATGCACAATTTGTTAAATGGCGAACTAGTAAATCAAGTGACTGTTCATTCCCTATCTCTAAACTCAACAAAGGTGGTTTGCCAAGATCGCTAATTATGCGATGAATGGCACCACGTACCGGTGTAACAACAATAGGAAAAATACTCTGGTCTTTTTCCAATTTGTAGAGCGTTGCTATTCGGCGTGCCACGGTATCGCTGCGTGGACTTAAGCGCTCATGTGGCAGAGTTTCCCAGGCAGGAAACTCCATAACATTGCCATGTAATTCGCGAAGTTCACTCACCAAATCTTCGGCACTGCGACTTGAACTGGTAATAACAAGGAGTGGTGAATTAGCTGCCCTTGCTGCGAGCAAGAATGGATTCATCGATGATGGCGCTACTACATGAGATGCTTGAACCGTCACAGGAAGCGCATTGATTAATCCTCGCATTGAGCACCCTCCTCCTGAAACGGCGTTTGGCCCCGATCCCAAAAGGGAGGGGGCTAAGGAGTCCATTGTAATTTGTTCGCAACGCCCATGGCGACCTGAGAGGATTGCCCAATGAGTTTGGGTGGTTTTGGCGGTGCAGTCGCTGCAGATGATGCGGCTCTTCGTAGCGATGTCCGCAGGCTTGGAGACTTACTTGGCCAGACATTAGTGCGCCAAGAGGGACCTGAACTTCTTGAACTCGTTGAGAAAGTACGTAAGGCGGTACGCGAGGGTGATGGCGTAGAACTTCTAGCATCGTTAACACTTGAAGATTCAGTCCAGTTGGTGCGCGCCTTTAGTTCATATTTCAACTTAGCAAACATTGCTGAACAAGTTCACCGCGCGCGCGTGTTGGCCGATGCACGTGCAGATGGTGGATCGTGGCTAGCACGAGCGGTCGACAAAATTGAGGCGGCGTTGAAAGCACAAACGCCAGGGCACGAACTCTCTAGCGAAGAGATTTCTCAGTGGATTAATGAAATGTCAGTGCGACCGGTTTTTACTGCGCACCCAACAGAAGCCGCGCGTCGATCAGTCCTGAGTAAAATGGGACGTGTCGCAGATTTACTTGAAGATTCGCGCAATCCTTCGCAAAGAGATCGCTTAGCCGAAACAATTGATTTGTTGTGGCAGACCGATGAACTTCGAGTTGGGCAGCCAGAGCCACTTGATGAGGCGATGAATGCGCTCTACTACCTTGATGATCTGTTTCGTGAAACAGTCCCCGAGGTTTTAAATGATTTTGCGCGCGAAATGAAGCGCATCAATGTTGTAGTTTCAGTTACTGCCCGACCATTATCTTTTGGAAGCTGGATTGGAGGAGACCGCGACGGAAATCCAAATGTAAACTCTCAAGTCACTACCGATGCGATGGTGCTCCAAGTTGGTCATGCCATCCGGGTGACTATCGCGGCAATGGATGCGCTACGTCAGATGCTTTCTATTTCAACTCGAATTATTGGCGCTACCCCAGAATTAACCGCCTCTGTTGAAATGGATTTGAAGCACCTAACTGAGTTTGAACCACGCTTTTTACGCCTAAATTCGCAAGAGCCATATCGTTTAAAGGCCACAGCAATCGTGCACCGGCTTGCAATAACTCGAGACCGCCACGCTAAGGGTGGTCCACACGTTGCCCACCGAGATTATGCCGATACCTCGGAGTTAATTAAAGATTTAATGCTTATGCGCGATTCGCTCTTTGCTCATAAAGGTGAGCTCATTGCCACCGGATTGCTTGAGCGGACGATTCGAACAGTGGCAGCGTTTGGGATTACTCATGCAACCATGGATATCCGAGAGCATTCTGATGCACACCATCATGTTTTAAGTCAGATAAGTGGAATTTCCGGCTACTTCGAAAAGAGCCATGAGGAAAAATTTGATATTCTCACTGAATTTTTAACTCAGGATGCAAATCTAGATGTTACAAAGTTAGATTCCGCGGGGCGAAATACGCTTGAAACTTTCTTTGCAATTGCAGATTTGATTGATCGTTTCGGTTCGCAGGCGATTGAAACATATATAGTTTCAATGACTAAAGGGGCTGATGATTTAATCGCTGCCGTTGTTATCGCCCAGCAAGCCGGTCTTGTAAGCCTTAAAAATAAAAAGGCTCGAATCGGTTTTGCACCGCTTCTTGAAACTGTCGCTGAACTCCGCGCAGCTGGTGAGATTCTCGAGAAGCTTTTAAGCAATCCTGCCTATCGCACCATCGTTAAACTTCGCGGTGATCTTCAAGAAGTGATGTTGGGATATTCAGATTCAAATAAGGATGCAGGTATTGCAACTAGCCAATGGGAAATTCATCGGGCGCAGCGTCGACTTCGTGATGTGGCAATGAAGTATGGCGTCAAACTTCGCTTATTCCATGGTCGTGGTGGCTCCGTCGGTCGAGGTGGTGGGCCGACATATGAGGCCCTCATTGCACTTCCATGGGGTTCGGTTGATGGTCAAATCAAGATGACCGAACAGGGCGAAGTTATTAGTGATAAATATTCTTTGGCATCACTTGCTAGAGAAAATGTAGAGCTAACTCTTGCCGCATCCCTTGAAGCAACAGTTCTCAATCGTGGTCCTCGTCAATCAATTGAAGATTTAACTAGCTGGAATGAGTGCATGCAGTTGGTGAGTGATAACTCTTTCAAGACATATCGGAGTTTGATCGATCACGAAGATCTTCCAGCCTATTTTTATTCATCCACGCCAGTTGAGCAATTGGGAAATCTCCATTTGGGTTCACGCCCATCAAGACGCCCAGATGCTCACGGTGGACTTGCTTCATTGCGTGCGATTCCATGGGTCTTTGGTTGGACGCAATCGCGTCAAATTGTTCCAGGTTGGTTTGGTGTCGGATCTGGGCTAATGGCGGCACGTATGTCTGGTAACTCCGAAGTGCTTGCCACAATGCTTCAAGAATGGCATTTTTTCAATACCTTTATTAGTAATGTTGAAATGACTTTAGCCAAGACGGATTTAGTGTTAGCTCGACGCTATGTGGATGCACTTGTACCTAATGAGCTCCACCACTTCTTAGACACTATCCAGGCTGAATTTGATTTAACTGTTGCTGAAATTTTGTTGTTAACTAAAAAAGACTCCCTACTCGGGGATCAACCGGTGCTGGCCAGAACTCTGCAAGTGCGCGATGCCTACTTATCGCCAATCCATTTACTGCAGATCAATTTACTTAAGCGGGTGCGAGATTCTGCTGGTGAAGAAAATCCAACCTTGCAACGGGCATTGCTCCTGACAATCAATGGTGTCGCTGCAGGTCTAAGAAATACGGGGTAAATATTAACTATTGAAGCGAGTTCGAGTTCTACTTCGACCTATAGGGATCTTTGCTCAAAACCCCCAACAGAAATGCCGGGGGTTTTGTCTTTTAATTTCTAGATAAATGAGGGTCAGGCACTCAAACCTGCACTACCTAGAAGGTTGTTAATGGTCTAGCCTTGAATAGTCGACTAAAGAGCATGTGGAGATCAAGATGAACGCGAATAGGAGAAAGGCGTGGATATTCCTAGCCGTGACGCCGATTAGCCTGATTATTGGGATTGTAATTGCAGAATGGTTGTACAGCAGTCTTGGTTTCGAGGTAGGAACGACTAACGCCCCTATTCGGATTAAAATTCTGATGATCTTTGTTTCGTTTGCAATTATTTTCTCTCCGCCTGCAATTTCAATCTTCTTCAGTCGAAGAGCAATTTCTGGGGGTGACCTCAAGGCTAAAGCCCCATTTTTGATTGCAGTGATCTTTATCGTTAGCTTTGGGTTCACAAATTTGCTATCTCTTGTAGCTACGTAACATGAGACACGTTGCGGCTCGTTTCGTGACCCCGTTGTGACCCCAGCGAATGGAAAGAAATTAGAAGAGCAGGTCAGACGCGCTTTTTGCTTTCCCTGTCGTTATTTCGATCTCTAAATCAACAGTTTCCTTGGCGCATGCACTGTTGTAACTCTTGCAAACTAGAGAGTGTCACTCTTTTTCTCTTGTTCGACAACTTTCTCTCCATGCGAGGGGTCAACTGATGTTCGAGTGGAAACACTTGATGAGCGCTTTTTAAATACAGTGACAAGTGAAATCAGAAAAATCAGCGCTCCAGCACCCATAAATAACGAGCCAATCAACTCAAGATCGACTGAACTAACTTCGAAGTTGAGAGCATATGCCACAATGGCTCCCGCAACAAATAGAACTATTCCGCTTCCAATACCCATGATTTTCTCCAAACACTTGTTTTGGTGGGATCGTTGATTAGTCGCAGGAATCGCAACACAGTCTAAAATCCCAAGTACTTTTACGATACACGGAAAGCTCGGAAAAGAAGACAAAATTTTTTATTTATCCGGTCAAACCTTTAATGGCTGCTATCAACCACGGCGCAGTCGACTGCTGCACTTGTTGGAATTAAAGAATCTGATCCTCGTGATGCAGACTGCTTAAGAGTTAAAATCCTGTTGTGTCACTTCTAATCCCTTTGTGATTAATGATTCGACAGCCTCTGCGCCACGTATGAGAAAATTGCTGAGATCTTTTTTCTCGGCGGCGGAAAATTGTTTGAGGACGAAATCGGCGGGATCTTGTTGGCCGATTGGTCGGCCAATGCCAAGGCGAACACGGTAATAATTTGGGGTCGCTAAAGATGAAGTAAGGCTTCTCAATCCGTTGTGGCCGTTGTCGCCACCGGCGAGTTTGACGCGGATAGTTGAGAAGGCAATATCTAATTCGTCGTGGAGAATAATTATGTGTGAAGGTTCAACTTTATAGAAAGCGGCGAGCGCTTTAATCGGTCCACCGGATTCATTCATGTAGCTCTTGGACTTTGCGATGATCACAGAGTGAGCGTGTGGAGGCGCACCGATTTTGAATGCCGCGACTTCGGTGCGTGATTTGTGCGTGCTCCAACGCAGTTTATTGCCGATTGCCATTGCATCAACAACCATCTGACCTACGTTGTGACGGGTGGCAGCATACTGATCTCCAGGATTACCGAGTCCAACTACCAACCATGTCATAACGATAAGGGTAAGGGTTAAGCCTTCTACTATTCTGCTTCAGCAGTCGGTTCAGCGACCTCAGTTACCTCTGCAACTGGTGCCACTTCTTCAGCGGCTGTTGAACGCTCAGAAAGGTGAATAACAATCATTTTTGGATCTGATTCAAGTACGACGCCAGCTGGAAGAGCTACGTCACCGGCATAAAGCGAGAGACCAGCTGCAAGGCCTGTAATGTCGAGTTCAAAAAAGTTTGGAATTGCAGATGCTTCAACACGTACGTCGATGGTGTTGTTTACATGCTCGAGCACTCCATCGCGATCCTGCTCACCAATAGCATGAACGGGAACAGAAACAACAACTTTTTCTCCACGCCGAACAAGAACTAAATCGATATGCTCAATTATTTGCTTGAGTGGGTGGCGAACAATCGCCTTTGGAAGTGTTAGCTCAGTCTTTCCATCGATAACAACATCGAGCAGCACGTTTGACTGCTTCAGAGCAATGCCGAGTTCGCGGGCTGGAAGTGTAATGTGCTGTGGCTTCTCACCATGACCGTAAATAACTGCAGGAACTAAACCATCGCGACGTGCACGACGTGATGCGCCTTTACCAAATTCAGTACGAAGGACGCCGTTGATAGTAATCTCTGCCATTTTATTACTCCTCTAAGTGGAAACTTCGGTTGAATCACAAAGTTCCGAAAGGATTTAACTCCTACACCGTCGATTACGGAAGTACCTTTATACCCTCGCCGGAACAGGCCAAAGGCTAGCCTGTGAGGTCAGGGTTGTGCAAATTACCGTTACGAAAGGCCGTCAAAAAGGCTTGTGACTGATCCATCTTCAAAAACTTCACGGATTGCCCGAGCTAAAAGTGGGGCGATTGAAAGAACTGTAAGTCCATCGAATTTTTGATCTTCGGATATTGGAAGAGTATTTGTTACGACAACTTCAGATGCCTTGCTCTCTCGTAAGCGCTCCACTGCAGGACCCGATAGCACAGCGTGTGTTGCAGCGATGATGACATCTTTTGCTCCTGCATCAAATAATGCATCAACCGCCTTAGTGATTGTGCCGGCAGTATCGATCATGTCATCAATAACTACACAAGTTTGTCCTTGTACATCTCCAACTACTCGACCAACGGTCGCCTCATTTGGAATACGAGGGTCACGAGTTTTGTGAATAAAAGCAATTGGGCAGCCTCCCAAAAGATCCGACCAGCGTTCTGCTACTCGTACTCGACCTGAATCTGGAGAGACGATAGTTAAACGACTGCGGTCGACTTTACTTCCGACATAATTCGCAAGCATTGGCAATGCAAAGAGATGATCTACTGGGCCATCAAAGAAGCCTTGAATCTGCGATGTGTGTAAATCTACGCACATTAGGCGATCAGCACCGGCAGTTTTGAAAAGATCTGCCATCAATCGTGCAGTGATTGGTTCGCGCCCTCGACTTTTTTTATCTTGACGTGCGTAACCATAAAACGGTGCTACAACCGTGATGCGTTTTGCAGAGGCACGCTTTAGCGCATCAACCATGATGAGTTGTTCCATGATTTGCTTATTAACAGGAGTTGTGTGACTTTGAATAACGAATGCATCGCATCCACGAACTGATTCTTCGAAACGAACAAAAATTTCGCCATTTGCAAAATCATAAGCTGAGGTTGGTGTCAATGGAATGCCGAGTTCTGCGGCGACTTCATCGGCTAGTTCTGGAAATCCGCGACCTGCAAAAAGACGTAATCTCTTTTCGGAAGATAAACGAATCTCGCTCATTTATTAGCCCTTCTTCTCTTTAGCTTCGGCCGCTAACGCTGACAGTGAACCTGCTCGCTTGCGCATAACCCAACCTAATACATTTCTCTGTTTAGCTCTGCCAACACCAATTGCACCAGCTGGAACATCTTCAGTGATTACCGACCCTGCCGCTGTATAAGCCCCGTCACCGATAGTAATTGGTGCAACTAACATTGTGTCGCTTCCAATACGAACATGATCTCCGATTTTCGTGTGATGTTTATCAACACCGTCGTAGTTAACAAAGATCGTTGCAGCACCGATATTGGATCCTTCTCCAATTGTTGCATCGCCGACATATGAGAGATGAGGAACTTTAGAACCTGTCCCGATAGTTGAATTCTTAATTTCTACGAATGCACCTGCTTTAGTGTTATCCCCCAATACTGTTCCGCTACGAAGGTATGTAAACGGCCCTACAGTTGCACCTTCACCGAATTCAGTATCAGTGGCGATTGATTCCAGAATAGAGGCACCTTCTCTAACCACGCAGTCAGTCAAAGTTGTTCGAGGGCCGATGACAGCACCAGTTGCAATCGTAGTTGTTCCTAAAATGGCGCTACCTGGGTGCAGAGTTACATCACTTGAGAGCGTCGCAGTTGCATCAATCCACGTTGTTGTTGGATCGATAATAGTGACTCCTTCGCGCATCCAGTGTTCATTGATTCGATCACGCAGTAGGGCAGCCGAATCCGACAGTTGTATGCGGTCATTGACCCCTAATATCTCGGTAAAATCATCGAGCAAAAAAGCTGCAATTGATTCGCCAGATCTCTGCAGAATTTCAATGGCATCGGTCAAATACAGCTCGCCTTGAGAATTTGAGTTGGTGATCTGCCCAATTGCACCTGTTAACTTAGCTCCATCGAAGGCGTAAACCCCGGAATTAATCTCAAATATAAATCTCTCATCTTCACTCGCATCACGCTCTTCAACAATTCGTAAAAGCCCTGCACCATCGTCGCGAATAATTCGCCCGTACCCAGATGGATCGGGATGCTCTGCAGTTAAAACCGATGCTGCGTAATTTCCAACTGCGTGAGCCTCCAGAAATGCCGCCAGTGACATACCTGTAAGCATTGGAGTATCACCAGCTAAAACCAAAACCGTGCCGTTGGAAGTGCTCCCTGCGAGCGCCAACTGAACCGCTTGACCGGTGCCCCCGCGTTTTTCTTGAAAGACCGTAATGGCCGATGGAGAAATTTCGGAAATGTGCGCCTCAACGCTTTCTCGATCAGATCCGACAACAATGCGTATCTGAGAAGGCTCCACGTGATTAACTGCCTCAAGTACGTGCCCAAGTAACGAACGCCCGGCAACGTGGTGAAGAACTTTTGCTTGACGCGATTTCATCCGTGTTCCGTCACCTGCTGCCAGGATAATCACGGTTTCTACGGCCACGATGTCAGTCTATCGCTCCGCCACCAGGTATCGATCCTGGACCCTGGGCTTCAAAGGCCCATGTGCTAGCCACTACACAATGGCGGAACCTGTATTCTCCCTTATAAATACCCATGCTTATGACCATATTGCGCCAATTCTTAAGTGAGAACTTTTGCCCCTGCGACTGGTCCATAAGCTCGTGCCACGCTTCCTACTACGCCACTTGCTGTTAAGGCCACAGCTAAATCCAAAGCCGCCTCCTCATCAGAAACTAGAAATGCAACTGTTGGCCCAGAACCTGAAACTAAAGCGCCGAGCGCGCCATATTCTTGACCGACATCTAGAACTAAACGAAGTGCTGGTCGCAACGAACATGCAGCAGCTTGTAAATCATTAACAAGGCTTTTTCCAACAGACTTTGGGTCTGCTGCAAGAAGTGCTTGCATCAACAACTCATTAGTTTGCGGCTGCGAGATCTCCAACTCTGAGCGCAAGCGATCACACTCTGCATAAACGGCAGGAGTTGATAATCCAACAGAGGAAAGAGCCAGAACCCAGTGATACGTGCCTCGTGAAAGTGCCGACGTTAATTGATCCCCGTGCCCTGTGCCGATGGCCGTTCCACCATTTAACATAAATGGCACGTCACTACCTAACTTGGCGGCAATTTCCGACATTTCTTCGCGATTCATTCCAAGTGAATATAAATAATCGATGGCAATAATCATTGCTGCGGCATCGGCGCTACCACCGGCCATTCCGCCAGCTACTGGAATTGATTTTTTAATCTCAATATGCGCATCAATATCCAAGTCATACTCTTTCGCCAACAATGCAGTTGCCTTTAGCGCTAAATTGCTCTCATCCGTTGGAACTCCATGGGTTTGATCTCCAGTTATCGAAATACTTACCCCGCTCTTGGCCTCAGCGAGAGTTACTTTTACATCATCATAGATAGAGATGGCTTGAAATACTGTTACTACGTTATGGAAACCATCGGCCTCGCGTGGACCTACCGAAAGCTGCAGGTTTACTTTTGCGGGCACGCGAACGGTGACGCTCTTTACTGGCATGAATTGACTCTATTACTTTCCCTTGTTATTTGCAGATAAGTGATCATCATGGCCCAGAGACAGAGGCGATTGAACAGAAACTTGAGATATCTAACGCTTCTCCACGAAGTGTGGGATCGACACTAGCCCTAAGCAAAATCTCTTCGGCCGCCGATGATGAACCATAGAGAGGCGCCAAGGCAGATCGCAACATTTTGCGCCGTTGGGCAAAGGCGGCATCGATAATTGCAAAGGTTTTTTTGCGAAGCTCCTCATCTCCTGGTGTGCTTCGTCGAGTAAATGAAACTAGTTTTGAATCTACATTAGGAACAGGCCAAAATACCGAGCGAGAAATTGATCCAGCTCCTTTAACTTCGGCCCACCAAGCCGCTTTTACCGAAGGTATTCCATATTCTTTTGTGCCAGGTCGCCCGGCTAATCGATCTGCAACCTCGGCCTGCACCATGACTACGCCGGTTCGAAGGGTTGGAAATCTTTCGAGTAAATTCAGCAAAACGGGGACCGAAACGTTGTAAGGCAAGTTTGCTACCAAGACTGTGGGTTGAACTGGTAACTCCTTCAACGTTAAAGCATCTTGATTAATGAGTGTTAAATTTTCTGGATGCTCCCAATGTTTTGCCACAGTAATCGGAAGTTGATGCGCAAGTCTTGAATCTATTTCAACCGCTACGACCGATGCTGCGCTATGAAGAAGTGCCAATGTTAATGACCCAAGACCGGGTCCAATTTCTAGGGCGATATCATTTCTAGTAACTCCAGCGATTCGAACTATCTTTGTGCAGATATTTGAATCAATAACAAAGTTTTGACCAAGTGATTTTGAAGGCTTTAAATCCAATGTGGCTGCAAGTTCGCGAATGTGTGCAGCTCCAAGCAAGCTCATGGTGCAAACGATCCGAATATACGCTCAGCATTATTACTCAATGCAAAAGCCAGTTCTCCTACATCACTCACACGTTCCACGGCCATCGCCCGAACAATATTTGCAATTTGTGCGGGAGTGTTTCCCGCACCGCGGTGTGGCATCGGTGCTAAGAAAGGTGAATCTGTTTCAACTAGTAGCTGATCGATTGGAACTAGTTTGACGGCTTCGCGCAGTTCGGGGGCGTTCTTGAACGTGAGTGTTCCGGCGAAAGAAAGTGTGTACCCTCTTTCGATACACACCTTGGCCATTTCAACTCCGCCTGAATAACAGTGAAAAATAACGTTTTTCGGAGCTCCTACTTCAAGGAGGACTGACAAGACATCGTCATGAGAATTGCGATCATGTATCACTAAAGCTTTTCCAGTTTGTTTTGCTAATTCAATGTGCCATTTGAAAGACTCTTGCTGACGAGCATGAAGTTCTGGTGGAGTGCGGAAATAGTCCAAACCTGTTTCACCAATAGCGCATACGCGTGGATGCTTAGCGAGTTCGGCAATGATTGCCCAGTCGGCATTTAAGTCTGCAACTACAGGTGCCTCATTTGGATGTAGAGCTACCGCTGCTAAAACCGATCTGTTCCACTTTTCTGCGGCTGCTACGCACCATCGAGACTGTTTCGCCGAATAACCCACTTGGAGAATTCGGTCGACGTTTACCGATTTTGCTTCTGCAATTACATCTTCAACTTCTTGGGAATCGGGAGCGGTATTTGTAATGATCTCCATGTGTGCATGCGAATCAACGGTTGCAATGGGCAAGGGCTCTGGCAGCGGCGCACGTGGGCGTTCAAAATCCCTATTATGGCGATCTGCCATCTGGCTTATGCGCTGGTTTCTAACCGTGGAAATAGAACTGGAGTTCTACTGATAGTCGCACCCTCAGGAAGTTGACCCCATGTTGCAACATCAGCAATTTTTTGTGCAGAGAGTTCCCCCAACTTCTCACGCGCACCAAGACTCTGCCACAAAATTTCGCAGGTCGCCGGCATAAAAGAGTTTAATAAAACAGCTAAGGCGCGAAGAGATTCGGCGGTGTTGTAGAGAATCCCTTCGAGCTCATTTTGATTTGATGGGTCCTTGGCTAGTATCCAAGGCTCTTTCTCAGTTACATAACCATTAACCCTTTTGCAAAAATCCATTATCGCCACTATCCCACCTTGGAAATCCAAAGCGCAAATGGCTGAATCGGCTTTATTTACTGCGTTATGAAGTGCTGCCTCCAAATCTGCATGGTGAGCCAGCGCTGGCAAAACCCCACCACAGTACTTTTCAATCATCGCCGCGCTTCGCGATGCTAAATTGCCAAAATCATTTGCGAGCTCTGATGTATACCGTGCCGACATGTCTTCCCATGAAAACGAGCCATCAGATCCAAATGGAATCGCGCGTAAAAAATAGTATCGGAATGCATCGACTCCGTAGTGATCGGTAATATCACTTGGAATGATTCCAGTGAATTTGGTCTTGCTCATCTTTTCTCCGCCGACTAAAAGCCAGCCATGTGCGAAAACCATCTTAGGCGTGGCCAGATTTCCAGCCATCAACATTGCAGGCCAAATAACTGCATGGAAACGAAGAATTTCTTTCCCAATTAGATGAACATCTGGTGGCCAGATTTCTTCAAACTTTTGGCCACCTTCACTATCTGACTCGTCTCCGAGACCGACCGCTGTTGCATAATTGAGAAGTGCATCAAACCATACATAAAAAATTTGATTCGTGTCCCATGGTACTTGGATACCCCAGTCAAAGCTCGATCGTGAAATTGATAAATCAGTAACGCCACTTTTGAGAAAGGAAATTACTTCGTTCCGCGCGCTTTCAGGCTGGCATGCGTGCGGGTTCGCAGCATAGTGCGCTAGCAATGGCTCTACGAATGCGGAGAGGCGAAAAAACCAATTGTCCTCTTTAATGTTTTCAACCGGAGTTCCATGCAGCGTGCAGAGCCATTCTTCACCGCTGAGTGTCATATCACCTGGTAGTTTGAATTCTTCGCATCCAACGCAATATGGACCTTCATACTTTCCTGCATAGATATGGCCAGAGTCTTTCAATTTCTGCAAGAAACGTTGAACTCTTTCAGTGTGGCGAACTTCGGTTGTACGAATGAAATCATCATTAGCGATATTGAGGTTTTCCCAGTTTGGTTTCCACTTACTTTCAACGAGTTCATCTACCCAGGCTTGTGGAGATACTCCATTTGCCTCTGCAGTTCGCATAATTTTTTCGCCATGCTCATCGGTTCCAGTTAAAAACCAGACATTTTCACCCTTTTGTCGATGCCAACGAGAAAGAACGTCTCCGGCAACTGTTGTATATGCATGCCCAATATGAGGAGCATCGTTGACATAATAAATTGGCGTCGTCACATAGAAGGATTTAGTCACGTGCTCATCTTATTCGCATCGACCACGGCGGCATAAACTATGCGCTTTGCAATACCGAACTCTTGTGCCACCGATGCGATGGCCGATTTTCGATCCATGCCAGCGTTTTCAAACTCACGAACTCGCCCAACCATTTCTTCGGCCGTCATAGCCGCCGAATCAGTTGAAGCTCCTTCGATAACCAGAGTTATTTCCCCTAGGACTTCATTGGAATCTGCCCACGTTGAAAGCTCGGCCAAAGTGCCTCGAATAGTTTCTTCATATCGTTTAGTCATTTCACGGCAAATTGCACCTCTACGATCAACACCGAAAACTGAAATCGCATCTTCCAGCGAATCTCCTAAACGGTGTGGGGCTTCAAAGAAAACCATTGTGCGCTCCTCGTGACGCAGTTTTTCAAAGCCTGTTTGACGTGCGCCAGATGCCCGCGGCGGGAAGCCCTCAAAAGTAAAACGATCAGTTGGTAGCCCCGAGAGGGCAACAGCCATTGTCACCGCACTTGGCCCAGGAATCACGCGTACTTCAACACCGTTTTTTATCGCCTCTCGCATTAGGCGAAATCCTGGATCACTTATTGTGGGCATGCCCGCATCTGAAACAACCAAGACCGTAGCCCCAGTTTGGAGTTCGTTAAGCAGTTCTCGAGTGCGCTCTTCTTCATTGCCTTCAAAAAATGAGAGCACTCTGGCGGAAAAACTGGTTTCCATATCTGAGCACAGTCGGTGAAATCTTCTCGAATCCTCGGCTGCGATAATCGTTGCGCTTTCAATAGCCGCTTTTAAGCGTGCGCTCGCATCACCAAAGTTGCCCAGCGGGGTCGCCGCCAATATAAGAACCATGGTTACATCATCTCAGTAAATTAACCAATTAAGCGCATACGATTACGCATATGGTCGCCGCCCTTGCCCCTTTACTCATTGCTATTTTCTCTCTAGCGCTTCGCTTGATCAATCTAGGTAGGCCTAAAGGATTCATATTTGATGAGGTCTATTACGTCGATGGTGCTAGAGATTTTTTGAAATTTGGCGTTGAAGTTTCGGGTAACAAACCTGAATTCATCGTTCACCCACCCGTTGGGAAATGGTTAATTGCAAGTGGCATCAAGATTTTCGGAGACAACGAATTCGGTTGGAGATTTGCCACCGCAGTAGTTGGCACATTGTTAATTCTTCTCTTTGCACGTTTGGTACATATTCTCTTCTTCTCACCATTACTTACCGCGATGGCTGCAGCTCTTATGGCAATGGATGGATTGTTGCTAGTCCATTCTCGGACAGCGTTGTTAGATTTGTTTTTAACGTTCTTTGTCCTGCTTGCGGTGTATTTATGGTACCGTCAAAGACATTGGTATGCCGCAATTGCAATTGGTTTAGCAATGGGTACTAAGTGGAGTGCTCTATATTTTTTGCTAGCGATGGCGCTTGTTTCACTGTACAGAGTTTTTTCCTCTTATTCCGGTCGAAAATTAATCCGACCTTCATTGGTAACGTTTGCGCAGTACGGTCTTCTTCCAATTGTTGTTTATGTAAGTACATGGAGCGGTTGGTTTATTAGTAAGCGTGGATGGGATCGGAGTTGGTCCTCAAACGTATTACTTTCCTGGTGGCATTACCACGCCGAAATGTTGGGATTTCATACTGGCCTGACTGAAAAACATCCCTATCAAGCAAACCCTTGGAGTTGGATGATTATGGGGCGACCAACATCATTCTTCTATGAATCTCCGCAGGGATGTGAATCTAAAAATTGTGCGCAAGAGATACTGGCAATAGGAACACCGATTCTCTGGTGGTTTGGCACAATCGCAGTTGCCGTCGTGATTGGTTATTGGTTTCTTTCATTATATCGACGTAGTACCGAAGGTGTATTAAATCTAACCGTTCTTGGAATCATCGCAGGCTATCTTCCTTGGTTCTTTTTCCAACAACGCACAGTATTTGCCTTCTATGCAATCATTTTTGAACCCTTCGTGCTTTTAGCGCTTATTTACTGCGCCAAACTCATTCTAGATAGTGCAATGCAACCTCACTGGTCAATAGGACTAGTGACGACTGTAATGATTTTAATTTTCTTAAATTTTATCTATTTTTTACCACTCTTTACTGGAGAGATTATTAATTACGATGAGTGGTTGAAGCGAATGTGGTTTAAATCGTGGATCTAACTACTCGTTAGATGCCCGAGACTGATTCAAACGTTGAACTGCCTCATCGGCAAGTTGTTGATCAAATATCTCATTTCGTGAGGGAGCGGTCGCGGCCAAAGCTTCGCGCTCGAGACGTTCTTGCTCCTCACTCCATGCTCCCGGAGTAGTTAAATCAATTACTCGTTTTGGAACTATTGCTTTCGGAGCACTTACATAAGTAGGGACAGGAACTTCAGCCGGTTGCCAAGCATTACGCATGCTCGCAGTCCCTTGAGGCAATATCACAACACCTTTAAGTTCGCGCTCAGATAGTGGGACCCAATGTTCTTGGGAAGGTTTAGGTGTAACTACCTCAACCAGATTAGTTGCCGAGACTCCAGAAGTTCGTCTATGCAATTGTTGTATGCGACGATGCTGAATTCGCTCAGCGACACTTTGGCGTCGAACGTTTGCAACATAAATCAAAATACCAGTTGCAGGAACAAGTGCATACAAGAAAGGCATCGTATTCATAAACCCACCCACAAGCGTTGATATTAGTGAAAAAGTTAGTAGAACAAAAATTATTCGTCTCTGCAGAAGTAACTGTGCAATTTTTGCTTCACGATCTAAATCAATATGGAGAAGTCCACCGTTGTGACTTGTGTGCGGTGAAGAATTTGCCACAACGGTCAGAGCAACTTTAAACCGCTCAACTGATTTACCAGAAAATTCGTTCCGGTCATGGATCCAACGGGGTGCAAAATATGCGACCCACATGCCGATGATCGCAATATAAATTAGTCCGGAAGCCATGATGTATAAAGATAAGGGTGAATCCCATATATTTCGGGGATTTAGGTGCTACTTAATGGAGAGATTTTCCTTAACAAAACAGATGTGATCGCGCCAATTTCCATCGATATGCAAGTAGTTAGACCGATTTCCCTCGAAGATATAGCCAGCTTTCTCTGCCACCCTACGCGATGCACCATTCTCTGGCCGAAGATTTATCTCAATACGATGGAGCTTCAACGTGTTAAATGCAAAATCAGTAAGTAGAACCACTGCCTGACTCGTGTAACCCTTATTTGCATAGTTACGGTCAATCCAATAACCGATATGGCCTCCACGCAATGCACCGTAAATAACCCCACCTAGTGAGATTTGCCCTATCAAATTTCTCTCTTTCCACATGGCAAATGAGAATGAACGACCATGCCGGGCCTCACTATTGTGAGTTCGAACCATTTCAAAGTACGAGGGAAGCGTGATAGCGGGCTCATCGGCTGTATCTGATGGATAAAGAAGTGGAATTGTCGCCTCCCATGGCGAAAGCCATGCTCGATTCTCGGCGCGAACTGCATTCCATCTACTATGGTCTCGAAACCTGAGTGGCCGCAAGGAGATTTCATCTCCATTGAGAATGTGGGGCCAGCTCTGCTTCATCTCTTATTTATATATATCTTCGCTCAAGAATCACTACCGTAACCTCATCTCCAGCCAACAATGAAATCTCTTTTTCCCCAACTGCGATAAAAGCATTGGCATTCGAGAGTGTGGACAGCTCCTCCTGATCACTGAGCGGCATCACGGATTTTGCATCTTCAGATAGCACCGCGCGGATATAGGAGCGCATTCCTGGGGCCGATTCAACTGCTTTTTCAAGCTTTGCCTTTACTGAGGGGCGATGAATAGTTGCCGCACCAAGCATGGTTCGAATCATTGGACGAACAAAGAGTTCAAAGGAAATGTAGGCTGCAATCGGATCCCCTGGCAGAGTAACGACAGGCGTCTTATCCGGGCCGATCTGCCCAAAGTTATGTCGCCCGCTTACTTCAACGGCCATATCCACAGTAGTTATCTCGCCCATTCTGGAGAGAGTGCGGGTAATAAGATCAAAAGATTCATCCTGTCTCTCACCGCTAATAATTATTAGATCCGCCCGAACTAATTGATCTTCAATAACGCCCTGGAGCTCGTCTTCATCATCTGGAATTGAATGAACTCGGTATGCAACTGCTCCAACTTCACGCACGGCCGTCGTGAGCAACCAAGAATTGACTTCGAACTTTTCTTCACCTACAAGGCTTTTCCCTGGTTCAACGAGATCTGGACCGGCTGAGAGAACTACAACTCGCGGATGGGGGCGAGTCGGTAGATGATCTCGCCCAATCGATGCTGCAAGACCGATTTGTGTTGATCGAATTCGACTACCGGCGCGCATGACCAAGCGCTCGCCCGCATAGATATCCTCAGAAAGTGTTGCCCCGTGAGCATCTAAAAGAGGCATATCAAAAGAATCCAGTGGGGTGCATATTGCGATGAGCGATGTAAGAAACCCATCTACTCGCGTGTGCTCTGTCATAATCACACCATACTTGTTAGGCCGACCTTTCTTTGGGATTTAGGCCTACAAATTACAGGGAGAGCTAGATGAATCAGAACACAGTAAAGAAAGAGCTCCGCGAAAGATTGCGACGCGAAAGGAGACAGAAATTCATTCCATCTAGTTTTTCAATTATTTTGAATTCACCGGAAATTCTTACTGCCAAGACAGTAGCTTCATATTATTCAATTGGCGACGAACCAAGCACACATCAGATTAATAAGGCTCTTCTTGACGCCGGTAAACGCTTACTTCTGCCCCGAGTAAATGGGGAACATTTAAATTGGATCGAATGGAATGGTGATGAGTCCTCGTTAAAAATTACAAAAAAACTCTCTGAACCCAAAGGTCAACCGGTTCAGGATCTGAGCACTGTAGATGTGATGATCGTGCCTGCATTACATATAGACCACGAGGGATACCGGCTCGGCCAAGGTGGCGGTTACTACGATCGCGCTTTGGCTTATATTCCCGGCTGGAAAATTGGCTTAGTCTATGCAGGAGAGTTAACCAGTGAGATTTTGCCACGCGAGGTGCATGACATCCCATTAAATGCCGCAGCTACTCCTTCAATCCTTGTGCGATTTAAAGGTTAACTTGACGGGAGATTACGTGCCATAACAATACGCTGAATCTGATTTGTACCTTCGTAAATCTGAGTTAACTTCGCATCCCGCATCATTCGTTCTACTGGATAGTCAGAAACGTATCCATAGCCACCTAAGATCTGAATAGCATCCTGCGTCACTTTCATAGCCATATCACTTGTAAAACACTTACTAGCGGCTGAGAAGAACCGTAAATCTCTTTCGTTATTCTCACTTTTAACTGCCGCAGCATATGTGAGCTGACGGGCAGCTTCTACATTCATTGCCATGTCAGCTAACATAAATTGCACGCCTTGAAAATCGAAAATTTCTTTGCCAAACTGTTTACGTTCATGAGAATATTTAGTGGCTACATCAAGTGCGCCTTGGGCTAAACCCAATGCCTGTGCTGCAATAGTGATGCGTGTGTGATCTAAAGTATTCATTGCAAGTGTATATCCACCGCCAATCTCACTGATTCGACGATCATCACTTAGTTTTATACTGTCAAAATAGACTTCACGTGTTGGTGATCCTCTAAAGCCCATTTTCTTTTCAGGAGCGCCAAAGGAGAGTCCTGGATCAGATTTCTCAACAATAAAAGCGGTAATTCCCTTTGACCCCAGCGATGAATCTCCTTGGGCAATGACCGTATAAAAATCGGAAATTCCTGCATTAGATATCCATTTCTTACTTCCATTTAGAACCCAACCATCGCCATCACGTTCGACTTTTGTGCGTAGCGCCGATGCATCCGATCCTGCATCGGATTCTGATAAACAGTAAGAAAAACCCATTCCTGAGACTAACTGGGGAAGCCAACGCCTTTTCTGCGCTTCACTGCCGCCCAAAATCAAAGGCAAAGAGCCCAGTTTATTCACGGCAGGAATAAGAGAAGATGAACCGCAAACTCGTGCAACCTCTTCAATAATAATTACTGTGGCAAGCGCATCTGCACCATCGCCTCCAAATTCAGTCGGAACATGCGCGGCGCTTAAGCCCGCTCTTTGAAGAGCATCAGCGGCCTCTTGCGGGTAGCGATGGTCTTCATCTACTGATTGTGCAAAGGGAGCAATCTCTTTATTTGAAAGTGCGCGTACGCTTGCGCGTAGCTCCTTATATTCATGTGGAAGGTCAAATAAGTTTTCCATTAGGTATCATTCCTATCGCGCTCGGCTAGTTTTTGTAAATACTCATTGTAAACAGCGAGTTCATCTGGTTGTCCCATCGCCGCCGCTCTCGAGGTGTTTCGATCAATTCGTTGTGCTTCACGCGAATCATCTTTGACCCAACTTATGAAGGTTGCCACGAGAGCCAAGAGAATTGGGATCTCGCCCATAGCCCAACCAATAGATCCACCTAACTGTTGATCAGCTAAAAGATCTGTTAGCCATGGGGTTTTGAGCGAAGCAAAATAGCCTTGATCTATCAGCGTAGTGGATGACATTAGCGCCACCGAGAAAAAAGCATGAATACTCATCGCCGCAAATACGATGACTATGCGCGCTAGGTGCGGAATACGACGCGGATTGGGGTCGACGCCAATAATGACATGAAAAAAAAGAATTCCTGCGAGAATAAAGTGGATACTCATAAAGAGATGACCCACATAACTCTGCATCATTCCACCAAATAGCCCTGTGAAGTAAAGTGCAAATAGTGAGCCATCGAAAAAAGCTAAAGCGACAATCGGATTAGTGAAAAAACCCGCCACTTTGGAGTGAAGTGCAGCAAGCAGAGTTCCACGCACGCCGCGTTCATTACTATTTCGACCTTGTGGCAGAGTTCGAAGTGCAAGAGTAATCGGTGCACCAAGGACGATACCGATTGGCGCAATCATTCCTAAAACCATGTGCGCAACCATGTGATATGAAAAAGCAAAGTGGGCATAGAGCCCAAGTCCGCCACTTGTTGCAAAATCAATTCCAGCAATACCGAGACCGAAGGCAATGCTGCGTCCAACTGGCCAGTTATCGCCTCGACGTGTCATTAAAAGTACGCCTTTGATATAGAGAGCCACCGCAGTAATCAGAACTCCAATCATCAGCGCATCGGGTTCGTAACTGAAAAGAATTCGGCTCCATGTAGGAGGTGGCGGTGTACTAATCCCAGTAATAGCAACAGCCGGGTCGAATTCAGGAACTATCGGACGCGCCGGAGGCTCATTTGTTGAAAGCCAAGCGCCTATTGCAACAATTGCAACCAAGATGATCGCCTCTGCAAATATTAAACGTCCGAAACCCAGCCAATCAATGCGCTCGCGTAATGCGAGATTTGTGCGGTGCATATAGCCAATAGAAATTAAAATTAATGTCACTACAATTTTGGCGATTACAATGTATGCATATGCCGAATTCCAAGCGCCTTGAAAATCTAAGCGCGCCCATGCATTAACCGTTCCGCTTGCAACAACTGCGATAACTGCCCATAAAGCTAATTCGCTGAACCGAGAAACAGCAATCGGTCTATCCTCTGGATCTAACAGCGCAATAGCAATAACGCCACCCACCCACAGAGAGAGTGCTGCAACGTGGATTACTAATGCGCCGATCGCTAAACCATGAGAACCACTTGATTCAGAGTGACTCTGAAATACTGGAGCCACTAAGCCTATAATCGATAAAAATAAAACAAAGGCCGCAGTAAGAATACTTTTGATGTGATAGGCCGAAATTGCGACTAAAAGCGCAACTATCAGTTCAAAGAACAAGTACTGACCGAGCGTAATCTGAGTAATAAATGAGCGTAGTTCATTTGGACCTAATGCAATTGAAATAGACTGGTCAAGAATTGTTGCCAATGTAACAATGATTGTTCCAGCACTACCGAAGCTCCACACTATCGCCGAACTCCACAACAGACGTTTCAATTTGTGCGTTTGGGTAGAAAACTTTCCTTCAAAATCTAAAAGGAGAAAGGCCATTGCCAGAAGAGTTCCAATGGTCGTAAAACTACCAATAAGTGAAAGAAATTTAAAAAACGTTCCCAGTGCGGTCATCGGTCTTTAAAGAGCTTGCGAGCATAGAGTGAGAGTCCAATCAAAACAAAGAATGCAACTACTAAAATGGCAAAGATAAAAACATTTGTTCCCCAGCTGCTGCTCGCCGGAGTTTGTTGTTGCGTAGGAGTCGGCGTTGGATCAGTTGGGGAAATCACACTTGGGGCAGAGAAGTTAAATGTAAATGAGCCTTGAAGCGGAGCCTCACCTTCAGAGTAAAGTATGTAAGACACTCTATACATTCCAGATTCAGTTAAGGCTTTTAAACCGATCGATACATTAACGCCGTCGAGCGCAATTGTTCCATCGTCCACACGCAGTCCAGATGGATCCGTCACCATCAATTCATTCGCATCTGGAATAAGTTCGGTCTTAGTTGTTAGGGTTACTGAACTAGGTGGTGTAGTCAGAGTTGAACCACTGATGGGAAGTGTGCTGATTAGCGAATTTGCCGAGGCGCTCGCCACGCCACAATAAGAAAGCACAATAAGAAGCACCGCCAGGCTCTTAATTCTCACCGTAATGCCCCATTTCTTAATCTCGATTCGACCCTATCGTGCCACTTCTTTAGACTTAGCATCTACCCCCACAAGGGGGTTACTTCTTGCAATTGGAGCGACCGTGCCCACATATCAATATGCGTGTAATGCCTGCTCTCATGAGTTCGAGGCGTTTCAAACTTTTTCTGATGACTCCTTGACCAAATGCCCTGTGTGCACCGGTGAGATTCGCAAGATTTATTCAGCCGTTGGAGTCGTTTTCAAGGGCTCCGGGTTCTATAAAACCGACTCGGTGAAAAAGAAAACTACGAGCGAGGTTTCTTCCCCAGTCCCAGCACCGACACCAGTCGCGCCTGCACCTAAGAGTGATTAATCTTCGTGGTGGGGCGGCTTATCTGATTTGATTTCCTCATCGCGCTTTGCCGCTTCAGCAGCGGCCTCAGGATCAATCTCATCCGTTGTTACGGTGGGGAAGATATTGCTCATAACCATTAGTCTAGACGAAGAAACCGGTGTCGTACATGTTTGAAAAACTTGGCAGTTTTATCGTTCGGCGACGAAAAAGTGTGCTCACTTTTTTCTTACTTGGCACTCTTGCTGCAGGCGCTGTTGGGTCATTAGCTTTTGGAAAACTCGATAGCGGCGGTTATTCAGATCCACAGAGTGAGTCAGCCAAAGCGACCACATACATAATTGAGAAGTTTAAAGTACATGAGCCAATTATTACACTGGTGGTGGATTCAAAAACGAGTGTTGATGATGCCCAAGTTGCAGTAAGCGCATCGGCATTAGAAAAAGAGATTCGTAGCGTTAAGGGAATCTCAAAGACTTACTCATACTGGTCTACCGGTGGTGCTCCAACCATGCGCTCAACCGATGGGAAAGCTGGTTTCATTCTCGTTTATGCAGATTTAAAATTAGATGACTTCGATGGATTTAACTCGCTCGGAAAAGTGGTTCAAGAGAGATTTGATGGAGAATATAAAGACTTGCAGGTTTATGCCGGTGGCGGCGCAGTCATTACTCAGGCCATCAACCATCGTATTGAAAAGGATCTTCTTCTGGCTGAATCCATCGCTATTCCATTTACATTTCTATTATTGATTTTTGTCTTCGGGGCTATGGTCGCATCGGCGATGCCTTTATTTGTTGGCGTTACGGCGATTCTGGGTTCATTTTTGCTGATCTATCTCTTAACGCTTTTCACTAATGTAAGCGTTTTTGCCCTCAATCTCATTACTGGCTTGGGACTGGGATTAGGAATTGATTACGCCCTGTTGATGGTCAACCGGTTTCGCGAAGAACTTCACCATGGAAAATCCGTTGAAGAGTCGGTTATAACTACCGTTGCAACGGCCGGTAAAACGGTTTTTTATTCAGGATTAACCGTCTTTGTAACTATGGCATCGCTCTTGTTCTTTCCACTTAACTTCTTGAAATCATTTGGTTATGCGGGAGTTGCAGTAATTTCACTTGCTGTTATTGGCGCAGTTATCGCGCTACCTGCACTTCTTGCAATTTTAGGAGAGAGAGTTGATAAGGGTGTCGTGCGTAGAAGTGCAATTACCCCGAAGGAAGATGGCAGGTGGGCACACACTGCACGGACAGTAATGCGACGCCCAATTCCCGTTGTGGTTGCTTCGCTGACAATTCTTGGCATTATGACTCTGCCTGTTGCAAATATCGCCTTCGCCCAGATTGATTCACGAGTATTGCCCGCCTCTGACCGGGCAGCGATTTCCTCTCAGATAATTGAGAGCCGCTTTGATGGACTTCTAGGTAGTCCAATCGAAGTTGTTGTCCCAGATGGTGTTGGTCGCGAAGTTGAAATCTCCGAGTTTCTCAATCAAGTAAAGACCGTCAATGGTGTAGTTCGAATTGGTGCCTTTGAAACCTACGGCCAAGATATTCGCGTGCAGGTTATCTCCTCTGTTGCATCTCGAAGCACTGCATCTGAGCAAGTAATTCGGGAGATTCGTGCCTTAGAGAAACCAGTCGGGACTCTCATTGGCGGGGCTGCCGCAGATTTCACTGATTCGCAGGATGGAATTGCCTCCAAACTTCCATTCGCACTTGGTTGGATTGCTTTAACCGTTTTAATTCTTATCTTTGTTTTCACTGGTTCAATAATTCTTCCAATAAAGGCAATAATCCTTAATGCGCTATCACTTTGCGCAACATTGGGTGCGATTACATGGATCTTTATTGATGGCCACCTGAAATGGCTAGTAGGAGATTTCACACTCACTGGAACCCTTGATACAGGTTCGGTTATTTTGGTCGCTGTTGTCGTCTTTGGACTATCCATGGATTACGAGCTCTTTCTGCTTTCACGTATCCGGGAAGAACACTTGACAGGAAAATCCAATGTCGAATCTGTCGCCATTGGCCTACAACGTTCGGCGCGCATCATTACCGCTGCCGCATTGCTATTAGCTGGTGTATTTGCAACATTTATGACTAGTGGAGTTACCTCAATAAAGATGCTCGGATTTGGTGTTGCACTCGCTGTCTTACTCGATGCCACATTAGTTCGGGC
The DNA here is from genome assembly GCA_030681675.1 of Candidatus Planktophila sp. Taxonomy (NCBI): domain Bacteria; kingdom Bacillati; phylum Actinomycetota; class Actinomycetes; order Candidatus Nanopelagicales; family Candidatus Nanopelagicaceae; genus Candidatus Planktophila; species Candidatus Planktophila sp. The sequence goes on along the minus strand of JAUXRP010000012.1, from coordinate 19,634 downwards.
TTTATTAGTTCCAGCCCTTATGCGTTTATTTGGCGAACGCAACTGGTGGGCGCCGAAATGGATGCAACGCTTCACCTTAAAACACTGACACATGTGAGAAGGTGTCACAGTGAGATATGAGAATGTATTTGTTTTGAGCCCAGGAAGATCAGGTTCTAAATCTTTCGTAGAGGCATGCAAACATTTATCAAACTACTCGGCTTCACATGAGTCACGGGGCGGCAAGTTTGGAGACGAACGTTTTGCATATCCTCAGTTTCATATTGAGGCAGATAATCGACTGTGTTGGTTCCTCGGCCCTTTGAGTGAGCGATTCAAAGAAAGAGAAGTCCTATACGTTCATTTGAAAAGAGATTACGAAGCAACCGTCGATAGCTTTCTTCATCGCTTGCGCAACAGCACCTACCGCTCTTCAATAATTGACGCCTTCGCGCACGGAGTTTTAATGAAGCCGGGAGACTGGACGCCTGAGGAAGAAGTTGACGTAGTTCGCCTTTATGTTTCCACAATTCATTCAAATATTGAACTATTTCTCGCCACCCGTAATTCAATAAATGTAGAGCTCGGCGATAACGGAAGTAGTTTTGATCTATTCCTTAATGAAATTTCGGCAGAAGGCGATCTCACTTTGACGCGTAATACCTGGCAACAAATTCACAACGCCCGATAATTAATGTGCCCCTTTGGCCTCTTTATCAAGCAGAGACCCTCTGATTCGTCAAGCAATAGGTTCAGTATTTACCAAGCTGGCTTGAACGATATACCGCTTCGGCGCGTTACCTACAAATCTAAATGGATAGCAAGTGCTTAGAGTCAGTATCGCATCTTCATTTGGCACAATTACCGTTTTATCATTCGCTTTAACGATTCGTATCCTATAAACCTCGTAAATGAATTCGCCATGTTCTGTTGTCACTATTAGTAAATCTTTAATCTTAATATTGTTCAATTTTTTAAAAACTGTACCACGGTGACCAGCTAGTACCGAATTGTCACTTACCCCCGGCAATACGCTTCTTACATAGTGCCCAACGCCTCGCTTCAATTCTTTAGGAGTAGTCCCTTCTATTATTGGAAGATCACGCTTAAGTCGAGGAATTGAGAGTACGCCTATAACTTCCCCAATTTTTGGTTGAGCTAGCACTATCTTTGCTTTTGCTTGAATTGATAACTCCAATTTGGGCAAATCCTGCCTGCCCAAATTGGAGTTCATCTTCAATATTTCGACCCCTGCGTAACTAGACGCTTCTAGTCCTATTGAAATGAATAGTATAGAAACCAAAACAAACGCTAATTGAGATCGCCTCACTTCAGGTGTTTTTTATTAGTTAGCTAAGCACGCGAGATTTACGAAGTCCCACTGCTCCAGCAGCACTAATTAATAATCCTGCAACCAAATAGTTAAACCAAGGCGATGAAGTATTTGGCAGGGTTCCACCATCCTCTGTCGTTGGATCATTTCCACCATTCTCATCCGTTGGAATATCTATGGGCACATATACTTCGTATGGGCCAAATGGACCCACATCTTCACTCGTTCTTGTGATTGTGACTACTTGTCCAGCTTCTAACATAACCAAGCCAGCAACCGTCCCTTCGCCGCTCCAACTTCCCAAATAGCCATCTATAACTGGAGTGCTTACCACATAACTTCCGGGCACAACCACGAAAGTAACTCCAGAACCATTGGCACCTGCAAATGGACTTCCCACTACATCAGTTCCCCAATGCTTTACTGTGAAAATGAAATCACTTGGGAGTTTCGTTCCACCGTTGTCATTAATAACTGTATTTATTACGTGAATCGTTCCCATTGTTTCTACGGAACCGACTGGCGAACTATTTTGTGTCGAGGCTCCATGCGAAGGTGCAAGTACAAACAAAGTTAGAAATGCAGTACCGATAATTGCTAAACTTTTCCTATATTTAATTGCCATTCTGTTACTCCGTTTTTCAAATAATTACAAAGAAGAAAATCTTCTCTGATTTTTTCATATTAGACTTGATTAGCTCTTTCTTATGCAAAAATCAGGACAGAGAACATTAGTAATCCTTCTCGAATATTAGAGCGAAAACATTAGGAATCCTTCTAAAAGATTAGGGTATAAACATTAGGAATCCTTCTAAAAGATTAAGATCTCAAACTTTAGGAGCGCACATTAACTAAGATCTTCAGAAAGTTACACAAACGTTACAGATTGGAAATACCAATTTATCTACCGTTGCTTTTGATGAATGTTTAACTCGCCCTACTAAATATTTAGCATTTATAACTTGAATAACTGATTTGGTGTTAAGAAAAGTTATGAACCGGGCACATTAAGGGCACGGTTCAATTTACAGTGGAGATGAGTGTCCTCGGCCGGAGTCGGACCGGCGACCTACCGCTTAGGAGGCGATTGCTCTATCCACTGAGCTACGAGGACCTGCTGGATATCGAGGGCAATCTTGTCATGAATTTATGAGCGAGTTAGACTCAAATAAATGGTTAAAAACTTTGATGTTGTAATTATCGGATCTGGCTTCGGTGGTTCGGTCTCAGCGCTGCGCCTGCGTGAAAAGGGTTATAGCGTCGCCGTTCTTGAGGCAGGGCGGCGCTTTCGCGATAAGGATTTCCCGAAAACATCTTGGCGCTTGCGTAAGTTTCTTTACGCCCCAGCTATTGGTTGTTACGGAATTCAACGCATTCATGTACTTCCAGATGTTTTAATTTTGGCAGGTGCCGGAGTTGGTGGCGGCTCACTAGTTTATGCAAATACTTTGTACCAACCAGGTGATGCATACTTTAACGATGCACAGTGGGCAACAATCACCGATTGGAAGTCAGAGCTTGAGCCTTGGTATGACCAAGCTCGACGCATGTTAGGTGTTGTAGAAAATCCATATTTTTCACCAAGCGATCAGGCGATGAAAGAAGTCGCTGATGAAATTGGTGTTGGACACACGTTCAAAATGGCACCGGTCGGAATCTATTTCGGTGAGGGTAAGGGCATAAGTGCTAAGGATCCATTTTTCGGCGGCGTTGGACCCGACCGAAGCGGTTGTCAGCAGTGTGGAGCTTGTATGACAGGTTGCCACTTTAATGCAAAAAATACACTCCCTAAAAACTATTTGGGTCTGGCTGAATCTGCCGGTGCAATAGTTTTTCCCATGACTACAGTAAAGTCCTTTTCGCAAAGTAGTGATGGAACATGGGATATCCGTGCAGTTAAAACTGATGATCCATTTGCACGTTCTATTAAATTTAAAGCCGATCAAGTTATCGTCGCTGCAGGTACATATAACACTCAGAAACTTTTGCATGCTATGAAAAGTAATTCGCTTCCACAGTTATCTAATCAACTGGGCCAACTTTCCCGCACAAATAGCGAGGCACTGACTGGTGCAATGATGCCAAATATTGACATTGACTTCAGCACCGGAAGTGCAATTACATCTTCGTTTTTTCCGGATGAGCACACACACATCGAGCCGGTCAGATATGGAAAGGGCAGTAACTTCATGGGTTTAATGCAGACCATTATGACCGATGGATATGATTCTAAAGGGCGCAGAAAACATTGGCTCAAACAGTTCGTTGCCAAACCTTCTCTTCTTGGAAAGATATTAAATGTGCGCCGTTGGAGCCAACGAACCGTTATCGCTCTGACTATGCAAAATGTCGATTCATCTGTGACTGTAAGTCGAAAACGTGGCCTGTTTGGCTGGCATTTAACCTCGAAAAATGATCCCTTGAAACCCAATGCAACCTATATACCAGCGGCAAATGAGGTTGTGCGCCGTATCGCCAAAAAGCATAATGGAATTGCCGGTGGACACATTGGTGATCTGATTGATGCGCCATTTACCGCTCACTTTGTTGGTGGGTGTGTGATTGGAATTGACGCTGAACATGGTGTTATCGATCCTTATCACCGTGTTTATAACTATCCGACCCTGCATATTGTCGATGGTTCAACGATTACCGCTAACCTCGGAGTCAATCCCTCACTTACAATTACTGCTCAGGCAGAGCGTGCAATATCGATGTGGCCCAATAAAGGCGATGTCGATATCCGACCAATGCAAGGTTCGGAGTACAAACGTCTATCCCCAATCGCGCCCAACAAACCATTTGTGCCGGCCGGTGCACTCGGTGAATTAAAAATTTCTTAGGAGAGCAATGAGATCATGGGCATTAGTTACAGGGGCAACTGCTGGAATCGGTGAGAGTTTCACGCGCCTACTCGCTGCAAATAACTACAACCTCGTTCTAGTCGCACGCGATTTACCGCGTTTGCACGAACGGTCCACCGCTTTGCAGAATACATTTGGGATTGAAACAATCGTGCTTCAAGCCGATCTATCCACAGATGAGGGATGTTCTTTGGTAGAGCTCTACATTGCCGAGCATGAAATCGACGTCCTAATTAACAATGCCGGCTTTGGAATTAAAAAGGCATTTACCGCAAGCGCACTAACAGACGAGCAAAGCCTTCTTGATGTCTTGGTACGTACCCCGATGCGGCTCATGCATAGTGCACTGCCTAAGATGAGAGCTCGCGATAAGGGAATCATAATTAACGTCTCCTCGGTGGCTGGCTTTATTGCAGGCGGTACATACAGCGCATCAAAATCCTACTTAACAGTATTATCAGAATCTCTCAATACTGAATTAGTCGGCACCAAAGTAAAAATCTCCGCCTTATGTCCTGGATTTACGCGTACTGAGTTTCATCAGCGTGGAGGAATGTCAATGAAGGGATTACCCAATTTTATGTGGCTAAACGCCGATAAACTCGTTGCCAAAGCGTGGAGCGATGCCCTTAAAGGTAAGGCGATCTCAATTCCGGGTTGGCAGTACCAAATATTAACTTTTGTTATGCGCTATGCCCCACGCTCTATGGTGCGAAAATTCGGCATGAAGGTGCGCGTGAAACAGCGACGATAAGGGTGCATTTTAAATTCACAGTGAATTCATCGACTAATACGTGGTTTAACAGGCTTTTCCAAAGTGGTTTTGGTTAAGATTGCGCCATATCCAACGGAGGTTTTCAAATGCGTAAACTCATTTCAATTGGCGTTGCACTCTTTGTAGTTGCGGGAGTAATGACAGCTGTCCCTGCTTCTGCAGTCACCATTTCAAACGGTGTCAAATGTACAAAGTTGAACCAAACAACAAAGGTTAGTGGCAGAAAATACAAGTGTGCAAAAAACCCCATGGTCACAAATGCAAAAATGAAATGGCTATCAATTGATTGCCTGATCGCAGCAAACAACTTTGTAAAAGCCAAGAGAGATTCAACTGCAATTTCCGAGAAATATGCCGCGCAGATTCCAGTTATAGATCTTGGAATTGCCAATGAAACTGCTAACAAAGCTGAAATTCAATTGAAACTCGATGAAGCTAATCTCCGCCTCACTGCTGCAAAAGCTCAATTAGAGTCGACAAAAGCTGAATTGGCGGCTGCGACAACCGATGCAAATAAAAAGATTCTCACTACTGCTGTTGGATCGATTAATACTGCGATTAGTTCATGGACCGCGGCAGTTCGTGCCTATACAAGCAAGATTAATAGCATCAATTCAAGTATCAGAAACCTTGAATCCGCGAGAACTGTTGCGACGAGTCAGCCAACTCGGTTGGCATCATCTGTCGGTTCAATTAAGGAAACTGCTCAACTTCTCTGTACTAGAGGCCTATAACCCACTCAGTAATTTCTGGAGTAGCCCCACTACATGCTCGCGTAGTGGGGCTTTCCCTATTCATAATCGAAATATTTGTACCTACCGTGAGTAGATGCGCACGATGTGGCTGCGAGCTGCGGCTCCGGCATTTCTGGGCTTACATCTAGCTCTGAACCTATTCCCCTCTAAAAAGGGGGTGTGGAGCGAGATTTACCTTTATAACGTTGTCCCGCTCTGTGCAATCGCCCTTGTGCTCACTGCTCCACGAATCAATGATCGCCTTGCACAGCCACTCATTGCGATAGCAATTACTCTCTGGTTCAGTGGATCATTAATCTCTAGTTTCTCATTTGACCGCTCAATTTCGCCTTCTCTGCAACTTGTTGCAAATTTCGCTTATCTACTTTTTTATCCCTTAGCGATCTTAAGTCTTCCACGTCTATTATCTACAGGGCGAAAGTTTTCACTTCTCGAAATTTTTGATGGATCAATAATTGGACTTGGTTTAAGTACGCTTGGAGCGACACTATTATTAAAGCCCGTTTTGCCTCACTTTGATGGACAACTCAGTGAAAGCTTTTTCGCTGTGATTTACCCAGTTGCCGATTTAATTTTAATTTCTCTTACTCTAGCTGCAGTTCTTGCACAGGGATTTTCATATCGAGGTTGCATGCTTATCTTAGGTATTTTAATCTTTGCACTCACTGATTTTCTATTTCTAGGAATGCATATTCGAGGTACTTATACTTTCAGTTCTCTGATTGATGACGGTTGGCTGGTGGGGATTACTCTTATCGCTTCAAGCTTCTGGTTTAGAGGAAGAGATGCTTTGGAAGAGCATGGCACGAGTCCAAGTTTGATTGCATTGTCAGTTTTTTTAAGTGCTACTTTCTTGGCATTAATAGCGCTTCGCCCCGGTATTTTCCCAAGCTTTGTGCTCTTCCCAGCAATAGCGACTCTGCTCCTAGCATTTATTCGTATGACCATTGCATTAAGGGCCGCTCGAAATATCGGTCATGAACGAATTTTGGCACGTACCGATGAATTGACTGGTTTGCCCAATAGAAGAAAGTTAATTTCGGAGATTGAAGTCTTTATGGATAAAACCGGCTCACTTTTGCTTCTGGATTTAGATGGATTTAAGCCAGTTAATGATGCCTTCGGTCACATCACTGGTGACAAAGTGCTTCAGCAAGTAGCCCTTCGCTTTAGCCGCTCCCTTCCGCACGGCGCACTCCTTGCGCGATTAGGCGGCGATGAGTTTGGTGTCTTGATCGAAGGTAGCTATGAATCGGCGATGGATATCGCATTAGCGTTGCGAGCAACATTGAGTTATCCATTCTCAATTGACGATGAAAACATCAACATTGGAGTCAGCATTGGTGTGGCTGCAAACAATGGATCGGCGGATTTACTTCGTCGGGCCGATGATGCAATGTATCGAGCTAAACGTGAGGGTCTTGGGGTTTGTCGGCTTTAATCTCCTTAAGCCGTGCTAAGGCCTCTAAGCGCTCAATGGCATGATCAACAATTCTCCGAGGATAACCATTGCTATATCCATCGGTCGCAAGCCACGGCTCATGAATTTCATCGGCCGATAAATGGGCTAGCTCTGGGATATACCTGCGGATGTAATCTCCTTCGACATCGAATCGTTTTCCCTGTTCGATGGGGTTAAATACTCGGAAATACGGTGAAGCATCGGTACCGGTACCCGCAGTCCACTGCCAACCGTGCGCATTTGATGCCACGTCAAAATCCACTAGATGTTCTTCGAAATAATCAGCGCCTAACTGCCACTCAAGATGCAAATCTTTAACAAGAAAGGAGGCAACGACCATCCGAGTTCGATTATGCATCCAACCTTCACGAGTTAACTGACGCATTGCCGCATCTACAAATGGAAATCCTGTTAGCCCATTTTTCCACGCTTCAAATTTTGAATCAGGTTTGTCATATCGCATCTGCGCAAATCGAGGCGCATAATACTCCTTGTTGGTTTTTGGATTATTAAAAAGAACATCGGCGTAAAACTCGCGCCAAGCGATCTCCTTCCTAAAAGTATCGTGTGCCTTGCTCTCACCGAGAGTTGACAACAAAGTGCGAGGATGAATTTCTCCCCACTTTAAATGAGCACTGAGTTTGCTAGTTCCATCGATGGCTGCCACGTTACGTGCTTCATCGTAATTTTCTAATGCATTTTCTTGAAAGTATTTCCAGCGCTCAAGGGCGGCCAATTCACCTGCGGTGGTTATTGACACTCCTTCGGGTAAAGGCCAATCAGGAAAGTTTCTGTCATTTTCATTTGGCATCACGCACTTAATATTCTTAGGTGTTTCGGCAGGTTTTCGCCACCCATGGACAGACCATGCTCGATAAAAAGGCGTATAGACCTTGTAAGGTGTCGCATCGCTTGGCTTTACCACTCGCCCTGGTGCTACCGCATAAGGGCTTCCACTCCGTATCAAGGGAATGCCAGCGGCTTCAACTCGCAGGTCCCTCGCTGCTCCATAGGGTTCATATTCAGCAGAAATATGTACGGAGTCAGCGTTATAGCGCTGCATTAGATCTTTTAGTACTTCGTTTTGATCCCCGATCATCACATGCAATGAGTGTGCGAGCGAAGCATCTAAAGCCCGCAGAGATTGCCCTAGATATGCCAAGCCTTTGCCACCAGCGCCATCAATTAAATATTTATCGAGAATAAAGAGTGCAACAATTTCATCGGCTTTTGAGATTGCTTCAAGGAGTGCGGGATTATCACCTATGCGAAGGTCACGACGAAACCACATAATGCTTCGTTTTGGTGTCGCCATAGGTAGATTTAACCACTATGAAAGATAGTTAACGCCAACTGCTCTACACCCCTGATTTAATCCGATGGGCCGATAATGCAATGTATCGAGTTAAGCGCGAATATCTAGGTGCTTTTTGAGCGCGCCGCCTCTACTGCAGCAACTTTGGAGGCAGCGGCAATTAACTCAATATCTTCATCGCTATGTGCACCTGAAACAAACCACGCCTCATAAGCCGATGGTGGAAGAGAAACCCCCTGCGAGAGCATCGAATGAAAGAAGGCCGCGAATTGCTTCACATCTTGGTGTTGCGTGTCTTCGAATGAGCGAACTTCGTTAGGAGAAAAGAAAACTGAAAATAGATTCCCGCCTCTTTGTAATCTATGCGCCACGCCTTGCTCGGTCAACGCCTCCGACACTACTTCACCAACTTCATCTGCCCGACGATTAAGCATCATATAAAGTTCATCATCACATAGCTCCAGAGTTGCAAGGCCTGCAGCCGTTGCTACCGGGTTACCACTGAGAGTTCCGGCCTGGTAAACAGCGCCTAGCGGTGCCAGCAATTCCATAACCTTGGCAGCACCGGCCACTGCAGCAACTGGATATCCCCCACCAATCACTTTTCCATAAGTAAATAAATCGGGAGTCCATGTCTCTTCGGATTGGACCAGGCTCCACAGGCCTCCGGAAGATACGCGAAAGCCAGTCATAACTTCATCCAGAATAAATAAAGCACCGTATTTTTTGCAGAGATTGCTAAGCAGCGCATTAAAACCTGGTAGTGGAGGAACGACCCCCATATTTGCAGGAATCGCTTCGGTAATTACTGCGGCAATTTCACTGCCACGCTGCGCAAAAAGCGAAGTAATAGCTTCTCCATCGTTATAAGCAACTACCACCGTATCTTGCGCTGCTCCCGGTGTAACACCTGGTGAATTTGGAAGACCAAGAGTTAGAACCCCGGACCCTGCCTGCACAAGTAAGGCATCGGCGTGACCGTGATAGCAGCCCACAAATTTTACGATTATATTTCTATTCGTTGCCGCTCGTGCCAGGCGGACCGCAGTCATTACCGCTTCAGTACCCGATGAAACAAAACGTACTTTTTCAATTGCTGTGACCCGTCGCTGCATCTCTTCAGCTAATAGCACTTCGTTTGGGCCGGGAGCGCCAAAGGAGGATGATTTTGCGGCCGACTCAGTTACTCGCCGCACTACTTCAGGGTGGGCATGTCCAACAATCATGGGACCCCAAGATCCAACCAGATCAACATATTCATTTCCATCGACATCGATTACGCGAGAGCCACGCCCCTCAACGAAATAGCGCGGGGTTCCTCCAACTGAAGAGAAAGCTCGCACTGGAGAACTAACACCGCCCGGAATTATTTTTAATGCTCGCGCATGCCAATTCTCAGAGCGTGCAATTGATTGTCCCGATGTCATACAAGATTCCGCTTTAACATCGCAGCGGCCTCAATCGCCCAATACGTGCAGATCACCGAAGCGCCAGCTCGTTTAACAGATCCAAGAACCTCAAGTATCGCCCGTTCGCGCTCCAGCGAACCCTGCGCCGCAGCGGCTTCAATCATTGCCATCTCTCCTGAAACTATATAACTAGCGGTCGGAACATCAACGGCCTGCGAAACTGCGTATAAAACATCGAGATAGGCAAGTGCCGGCTTAACCATCACGATGTCGGCACCTTGCGATACATCGAGTCGAACTTCGCGCATGGACTCTTTAATATTTCCTGGATCTTGTTGATAAGTATTTCGATTCCCTTGCAGTTGGGATTCGACTGCATCGCGAAATGGTCCATAGAAAGCCGATGCGAATTTTGCCGCATAGGCAAGAATCAGAACATCGCTACGCCCTATCGAATCTAGTGATTGGCGAACTACTCCAACTTGTCCATCCATCATGCCGCTTGTTCCAACCATGTGAGCACCTGATTGCGCAAGCACTTTAGCCATCTCGCCATAAATTTTTAGAGTTGCATCATTTTCTACATTTCCATCTTGATCAAGTACGCCACAATGTCCGTGGCTTGTGAACTCATCCAGACACAAATCTGCCACAATCACCAACTCATCTCCGGCACGTGCACGCGCATCGCGAATCGCAGTTGAAAGTACGCCTTCTGGATTCAACGCCTCACTTCCCAACGGGTCGCGCTTTTCGGGAATGCCGAAGACCATAACGCCACCGATACCTGCATCTAGCGCACGATCGATTTCAGCTTTGTATGAATCTTTCGTATGTTGAAATACACCGGGCATTCCAGCAACTGGCTTTGGTGTCATTAAACCTTCTCGAATAAAGACCGGAAGAATTAGCGAGGCAGGCGCAATACTCGTCTCGCGCACCATTGCACGAAGTATCGCGCTGCTTCGAAGTCGGCGGGGGCGTTCAATCAGTTCCATGTTTTTACCTTATCGCTAATGAAAAATTAAAGAATGAATAGTGTCGGCTACCGCCTCCGGGGTGGGCTGCGCCGAAATGGCATCGACCTGCAAACCGTGAGCTTGCACTGCAGCGGCCGTGGTGGCGCCAGCACACACTAATGGTGCGGGTGGGTGTGGGACAAAATGGGTTAAGGCATCCACCGCACTCGGCGATCGTAGGAGTACGGCACTGAATGCACCATCTCTCAAAAGGTTGGCCGATGGCGGCTCCTTGCTTACGCGTGAAGTTCTATAAACCTCGGCAGTGTGCACACTCCATCCAGAGCTCCGCAAAATTGCGGCCAAATTTGGCAGCGCGAGATTTCCGCCTGGTATTAAGGCATGCGATTGCCGATCGTGTTTAGCCAGTTCTTGCCCCAAAATCTCAGCCCTGGAATCGGAGGGCAGGAAAATTTCCGATGCCCCATAATCTCGTAGAACTTGCGCAGTGGCCTCACCTATAGCTGCAAACTTCAGATGTTCATGGCTTTTCAACTCCGCACAAAACTGCGCTTCCCCAACTAAATCTGCCCAGTATCGAATCGAATTTCTCGACGTGGCGATGACCCAGAGCCGTTGCTGCGAAGTACGCAAAAGCTCCATCAGTTTCAATCCTGCACTGTGATCGCTAGCGGTAGTGATCTCCAGATAGGGATCGACGTGGGAAGGGATTCCAAGTTTTTCCAGAGCGCTCGAATCAACTCCGTTATTCTCACTTCGAATCAATAGCACTGGCTTAACCACGAGTTGAACCAAAGCGTAAACCAAGTTTTGTTTTCATAATCTGCTCTGCCACAGACAATCCGAGAGTTTGTGCAGATGATAGATCCAGTAGACCCACCTCACTCTGGCTCGCAAAACTTCTTTCATGCTCATCCGCATCTGCTGCCGAAAGTTCGGCGACGAGGTGCAAGATTCCGCCACTATACGTTGCGAGCGCGCCGATAGCCGTAGCACATGTCGCTGAAATTCCAACGAGAACTGCTCGCTCGGCCGTTGTTGTAACTCTGGAGTGCTGATCCTCAAGCAACGCAAGCATCTGAATCAACTCCGCATCATCGCTGCGACACTCAACTGCGAGTGCACCTTGCGCCGGTGCAGGCAGTAGTTGATCTGGAGTAAAGTACTCGGAAATTTTTTCCGCATATCCAAGGCGGTTTAGACCAGCCACTGCCAGGACTGCTGCATCAAACTCACCCCGCGCTACCTTTGCCAAGCGAGAATCCACATTTCCGCGTATTGGATGGAGTTCAAGATCGGGGCGAAAGTGAGAAATTCGGGCCGCCCGCCGGGGAGAAGAGGTTCCAATTTTAGCGCCCGCGGGTAGTTCTAAGAGAGTCAGATTATCTCTGGAGATAAGCGCATCTCGATAGTCCTCCCGCTTTGGAACCGCGGCGATAACAATACCGGGTTCAGGTAAAGAGGGCAGATCCTTGTAAGAGTGAACAATCAAATCAACTTCACCGGCTTTAAGCGCCGCCCTCAATGCCGTCACGAAGACACCAGGTCGCGCTAACTGCGTGAGCGATGTAGAAACGTCATCTCCCTCGGTACGAATAATTGATTCATGTATCTCTAAACCAGTACTGGAGTTCAGTAGATTTGCTACGAGTCGAGCTTGAGTTGTTGCAAGAAGACTTCCCCGTGTTCCTAAAACAAGGTTTCTCTTAGACATCTTTCGTTATTTCAAGATCAATTCCAAAAAGAACCTGCAGCGCTTGTCGATAATCGTTCTGATCTCCTGAGCGAATAAGAGTACGTGCTCTCACAGAGGGAGTGTGGAGCAAAGCATTAGTTACCCGCCGCAATGAGTGTTCAACTTGGGCTGCGATTTCATCACCAGATTTTTCTCGTACACCTTGCACTTCCAAATCTATAAAAATACCTACGTGAGATCTCATAGCAGCTACGGCCGGATCCATCGATCGACCTAACTGCTCGCTATCAAATTCACGTACCGCTTTTTGCACTATCTCGTGGGCTTGGAAAATTTCCGTGCCATACTCCTGAGGAGCGTTTTCGCGGATGACTTCGAGATCAATGACGTCGACTTCGTCCATACCTTTTACTTCAGGCATAAGATTTGAGGTAAGCCCAACATCGATAATCGGAAGTATCTGCGCTCCGTTGCGAGCTGCTTTTATCAGTGCATCGTCGATTACCGGATTTAAATTGTCACTGCAGGCAACAACCAAGACCGCCTGGGCGATTGCTTTGGCAAGTCCATCGCTGGCTATCTCCTTAGTATTGTGAGATTGAGAAAATTGATGAGCCCGTCCACTGGAGGAACAAACAGATATATCGGAGCAGCCTCTGCGTTGTAGAGCGGCAACTACGACTCGTGCATAAGCACCTGTTCCTAGCACAACTACCGGTTTGCCCGCTATCTCGCCGTACCTATCTTGAATTATGGTAAGTCCAACATCTATGATCGATCGACCTGCTGCACCCAGACCAGTTGAATGTTTCACGACCTTCGAATTTGCAAGGGCGCGTTGAAAGAGCTGTTCCAACAGCGGCGTGGTGCTCTTCTCTTTTTGAGCTAATTTAAAAGAGTTGCGGACTTGGCCGGAGATTTCTGCCTCACCAATAATCATGGACTCTAGACCTGCGGAGACCGCAAAAAGATGCTGGACTACTTCCATGCCACTAGATACTTGCAGCACCTGGTTAAGCTCAACTTCATTTAAACCGGAGATTTCTTTGATCACTTCTATAACGTGATCGACAGCACCATGGAACTTTTCGGTATCAAAATAAACCTCAAAGCGATTACACGTGGAGATGAGAACTCCGCCATTTATTCCGTGCTCGCTGCTTGAAGAGTTGAATAGGTGTTTACGTACATCACTTGCTCTTTGCTCAAGTATTTCGAGTTTAGCAAGTGAGAGATTGTGATGACTCGCACCAATTAATACCAACGCCACTCGCGAATAGTAACCCCATTTCAATGGCATGATATTCCCGTGTCCTTACCATTGACCCATCCACTCATCTCTGGTCTGACCGCTGATTCCCATGTTATTAAGGCTTACCAGGGTATCCGCACGTCGTACAAACCAGTCTGGATGATGCGTCAAGCGGGTCGATCTCTTCCTGAATATCGATCCCTGCGGGAAGGGATTCCCATGCTGGAATCCTGCCTGCGCCCAGAAATTGCCGCTGAAATTACACTCCAACCAGTGCGCCGACATAAAGTAGATGCTGCAATATTCTTTAGTGACATTGTGATTCCACTGCGTTTGGCTGGCGTAGATGTCGACATAGTTTCAGGAGTTGGACCCGTACTCGGGCAGCCTGTTCGGACAAGACAAGATCTAAACAATCTTCGTCAACTCGATATAGATGCACTGGTTCCAATTACCGAAGCGATCCAGATAGTTATTGCAGAACTTGGTACAACACCTTTGATCGGTTTTGGTGGAGCTCCTTTTACGCTAGCGTCATATTTAATTGAAGGAGCTCCCTCCAAAGATCTACCAATAACTCGCGCGCTAATGAAGAATGACCCGCAACTCTGGCACGACATACTTTCTTGGGTATCTCGGACAACAAGTACTTTCATCCGCGCCCAAGTAATGGCAGGAGCAAGTGCGCTTCAACTCTTTGACTCATGGGCTGGGAAACTCTCTCTAGATGAATACGTAGTTTTTGCTGCGCCTCACTCGAAATCCGTGATGGCTTCACTTTCAGATCTGCCGGTAGCTCGGGTTCACTTTGGAACTAAGACTGGTTCAATGCTGACGCAGATGCGCGATGTCGGTGCAAGCGTTATGGGAATTGATTCAGAGACACCATTGGATGTAGCAAATGAAATTTTGGGTGGGGCTGTACCCCTGCAAGGAAATATTAATCCGGAAAAACTGAGTGGCTCATGGGATGAATTAAAACTTCATGTCACTGATGTCATGGAACGTGGCTCACTTGCACCGGCCCATGTAATAAATCTCGGACATGGAGTACCGCCAGATACCGATCCAGAAATTCTTACTCGAATGGTCGCCTTCATTCACGGAGATGGGGCTTAACAATGGCGCATGATCACAGCAATGTCGCAACGAGTTCAAAACCCCGTTTAGATTACGGACAACGTCCCATGTTAGTTTTCTGGGAAACAACTCGTGCCTGCCAGTTAGCGTGTAAACATTGCCGGGCTAGCGCTACTGCAGAAGCTCTTCCGGGCGAACTCACCAGCACTGAGGGATTGGAACTTATAAATCAAGTTGCCGCCTTTGGAAGACCCTTTCCAATACTTGTTCTTACCGGTGGCGATTGTCTGTTGCGCCCGGATATATTCACTCTTGTTGAGCACGCAGTTAAATTAGGAGTACCGGTTGCTCTCTCTCCATCCGTAACTCCATCGCTTACCCTTGAAATGATTGAGCGAATTCGTACCAGTGGAGTGAAAGCAGTCTCAATCTCTTTGGATGGTGCAATAGCCCAGACACATGAAACAGTGCGAGGCATTCCTGGACATTTTGAAAAAACAGTTGAAGCGATTCGTGCGCTGACTGCAGCTGGAATGACAGTTCAGGTCAACACCACGGTAATGCGATCCAATGTCGATGAACTCGTCGAAATTGCCAAGATCGTCGCAGATGCCGGCGCACAGATTTGGGAGGTTTTCTTTCTTGTTCAAATGGGTCGCGGAATATCGACTGAAGCCATTACCCCGCAAGAGCACGAAGACATCTGTCACTTCCTCTACGACGCATCGCAGTACGGTTTCATTATTCGCACAGTCGAAGCTCCATTTTTCCGACGTATTGTCACTCGTCGACTTGCTGGGGATGAAGCACCAGTAAGTGCACTTTATGAAAGATTATCGCAACGATTGATTTCACTACTGGGTCCAGCAACAATGCGAATGCGCGCGCACACAACGGCTACCCGTGATGGTAAAGGAATTGTCTTTGTAGCTTATGAAGGTGAGATTTATCCGGCCGGATTTTTACCACAGCCACTAGGAAATGTTCGCGAGCATCCAATCGCCGAAATCTATCGAGATAACTTTTTGCTTCGCGAGATCAGATCTTCCAACTTCTCTGGTCGATGTGGCTACTGCGAATACGCCGATTTATGCGGGGGCTCGCGTGCGCGCGCATATGCCGCCACAGGTAATGCACTGGGTGAGGATCCCGCTTGCATCTACATTCCTGAGGGATCACCAATGGCACTACTGTCCGACTAAAGATTTCTTTAGAGGTCTAAGCGTCCTGGCGGTCACGGAAGAGTTTTGCTATCGACGTGCCTGCTCTTGACTGATATAAAAGTGCCATGGACTCAAACTTTCGTTCTCCCATTTTTGAACTTGGCGATACGTATACAACCGAAGGTGAGAAGTTGAGCCCTATTGCTCTGACTTTTCTTGGTAAGAACGATTTGGATGATCAGCTCGACGACTTCTCACTTCAGGGATATGTTAAGAGATTGGAGCACATTCGCTCTGGCTTAGAACGGTTAAGCAAACTAGAACCGATTGATGAGATTGATCGAATTGCGCGTGATGTAATGCAAGAGCGACTGTCAACTCAACTACTTCTGGCAGAGGCCTATGATCCACAAAATAGCTGGGCGGTGATCTCCTCTCCTGGCACGTTAATTCGCCAAGTCTTTGAAGTGATGAAATACGATACGCCTGCGCAGATTGCCAATATCACCGCGCGCATGAATGCAGTTGATGGTGCTCTCAAGTCCTGGATTTCATGCATCAACGATCTAGCAAAGATGGGAAAGGTCAATACCGTTCGCCAAACTCAAACTGTGGCAAAGCAATTGGCGACCTTTTCTGAAGGTGCATTTACCGGACTTGCCAAGCGATTCGATTCTGCGGGAAAGTATCCCGAACTACATGCTGCGGGCATCGCTGCCGATAAGGCGGCGGGTGAAACGGGGCAATGGCTAATAAATAATTACTTACCGATGGCCACGCAAACCGACGGGGTAGGTGAGGAGCGATACGTACGCTGGGTGCGTTTCTACACTGGTGCAACACTTGACCTACGTGCCACCTATGAGTGGGGCTTGGCAGATTTGGCGCAGATCAATGAACGCATGTGGAAAGTTGCTGAAAGAATCAAACCGGGTGCGCTGACTCTGCGGGAGGTTGCTGATCATCTTGATGCAGACCCCAAGTACGCAGTGCATGGGGCTGATGAAATGCTGCGCCGACTGCGCACATTCACCGATGATGCAGTTGCGGCGATGGATGGCATTCACTTCGACATCGATGAGCGGATTCGATTTTGTGATGTGAAGTTGGCTCCGTTGGGAAGCGCTGCCGCGCCGTATTACCAACGCCCTTCTGAGGATTTTTCCCGACCAGGAACTACCTGGTTTCCAACATTGGGCAAGAGTGAATTTACCTGGTGGCAAATGCCAACGATTTGGTACCACGAAGCAGTACCCGGCCATCACCTGCAAATTGCCAGCACGGTCGTGGAGCGCGAACGTATTAGCCGCTTCCAGCGTCTTGAGGGTTGGGTAAGTGGGCTTTCGGAAGGTTGGGCGCTATACGCAGAGCGATTTGTGGATGAGCTAGGTGTTTACACGGATCCAGGGGAAGAAATGGGCATGCTCTCGATGCAGGCAATGCGGGCCGCTCGCGTTGTGGTCGATATCGGAATGCACCTGGGGTACAAAGATCCAGAGGGAAATATTTGGAGCGCCGAATCTGCGGTTCAATTGATGATCAATAACGCGTTGCTCGATGAGGGTTTTGCTCGAAGTGAAATCGATCGCTACTTGGGACGCCCTGCTCAGGCAATTTCTTATAAGGTGGGTGAAAAGTTCTGGCTCGATGCCCGCGCAGAAGCCAAGCAACGTCTTGGCGACAAGTTCTCATTAAAGAAGTTCCATGCCTATGCCTTTAGGCAGGGTCCAATGGGCCTTGATCCATTCAAGGCTGAAATCGCTAAGTGGGACGGCAACTAAATTTGTTCTTGAAGTTATTGCTGAAAATTCATGAGACCGTTTAAGAAAGAGTGACATAAACAAATGCCATACAGACTTTGACGTAAGTTCGTAACACCGCCCTTGATGGGTCGTACATGATGAGTAGTAATCTTCGGCAATGGAACCCCGCATATCGATTATCACTTTAGGTGTAGCCGATCTTGAGCGCTCGTACCGCTTCTACAAGGACGGACTTAAATTGCCGACCAACCGATCACCTGAAAGCGGCATAGTCTTCTTCCAAACACTCGGTGTCACACTCGCGCTCTACCCCTACCAAGATCTCGCTGGCGACATTGGCTCCGACTGGAATGAGCAACGCTCGAAGTTTTCCGGGATCACGTTGGCACATAACGTGAGGGAACGGGGCGAAGTGGATGAGGTGTTGGCAACTGCGGAAGCGGCTGGTGCCAACATTGTGAAGCCCGCTGCCGATACTTTTTGGGGCGGTTACTCCGGGTACTTCACTGATCCAGATGGATACTTATGGGAAGTCGCATGGGGAGCATTTGATTTCAACGAGGATGGATCATTGCATGTCACCTGAGAGCATGGAGTTGCATTAACGATTCGCGGGGTTGGCAGTCTTACTTCAATCATGCTCAGGCGATTTCGGCAAATGCACGGACTGGAAATGTTCCGAAGTTCTTGATTTTTGGTGGAACTGCGGTGAAGCGTGCTCCTTGTGGCGGAAGTTCTGCAAGATTGGTTAAATGTTCAACAACATGGATCCCAGCTGCCAACAAAAGAGAGTGCGCAGGACGTGTTCCGCCACTTTGAGTGTCGTCAATATTGACTGAATCAATTCCTACAAGTTGCACTCCACTTTGTACTAAGTAACTTGCGCCAGATTCCGTCAAGAATGGCGCGTCAATCCCATATTCCGGCG
The DNA here is from genome assembly GCA_030681675.1 of Candidatus Planktophila sp. Taxonomy (NCBI): domain Bacteria; kingdom Bacillati; phylum Actinomycetota; class Actinomycetes; order Candidatus Nanopelagicales; family Candidatus Nanopelagicaceae; genus Candidatus Planktophila; species Candidatus Planktophila sp. The sequence goes on along the minus strand of JAUXRP010000012.1, from coordinate 880 downwards.
TACCAAAGAATCGATCCCAGCCCGTGTGTAGAAGGACTGCAGCACCGACCAGATTGCGGTCGTAGAAGACCTCTGCAGGGATGCCCCTCTCAAGCGACCCATCTAAGTGAAACACTTCAGCCCGCAGATTTACCAATGTTCTAAGGTCAAGTGCTGCCAAGTCAGCGCCGTCGGCATATCGGTGGTATGGACTATCCAGATATGTTCCGGTATTGCCAATCATGGTGATGATGTCAATCGCAAATTCAGTGCCGGGCGCATAGATAGATTTAGAATTCTCACGGGTTAAATGTGGTGTGATCACTGGAGCTGGAAAACCTGGATAAGTGATTTTATCGATTTCAATCGTATGGCTTAGATCAACGTAATGTGCTCGGTATTCACTCATTGCCAGAATATATCTGGTCTACCTCCGGTTGTGCGCGGAGGTTTTCGTTCCAGCGCAAACCACGGCTACTGCTTCGGCCTACTTATGTACTCTTCCCAAATCTCCATCGCCTGTTCAACAGAGAGCCCACGTATCTGATCCTGGTGCAAACCGAGGCTGTGCTCGAGTTTATTCAGTAACCACTTGGGGGCAGGTGAGTCCTCTGGTTCCGGTGATGCAACAATGTCGCCAACTTTTTCACCGAATAGTTCGAGAACGTCGAACAATGCTGTTGTTTTAGGCGAGGATGGAGCAGATGCAATTCTTTTCTTCATCTCATTGTAGATTTCGGAATCACTCCGTGCGCCAATTGCCCAGACCTGAGCTATTTCAATTATCTCGCCGCCAGATTTATCCTTCGTGCTTCTCCAAATAATGCGCCAGCTTCGATCGCCGACCGTGAGTTTGCGCCACCCTATTAGATCGCCAAGCAAAGGCTCACCAGCCCCGATA
>JAUXRP010000011.1 GCA_030681675.1 Candidatus Planktophila sp. | reverse complement strand
CTGCAGCAGTTGCGCCCGACCTAAAACCTTGTGGCAGCTTCATGCGCCGAGACCATCATGTTCGATCCCGGTTCGCTCATCCAGCCCACACATCAGATTTGCATTTTGAATTGCTTGTCCCGCCGCGCCTTTTCCGAGATTATCAATGGCAACCGAAACAATCAGACGATTAGTGTGTTCATCGACAGCGACCTGTAACTGCATTTTATTACTACCGATTAACGAATGTGTCTTAGGCATCTGGCCTATAGGTAAAACATCGATGAAATAGGAATCACTATAAGCCTGCACGAAAATTTCATGCACAGATTGTGTTGATAATGGATTGATTAACGTAGCTGTAATCGTTGACAAGATACCTCTGGGCATAGGCGCCAGAATCGGAGTAAAAGAGATTTTTGCCAGTTTTTGAGCAACGGCCGACAATGCCTGCTCGATTTCAGGGATATGTTGATGTACTCCCCCGAACTTATAGGAACTCATAGAGTTCATGACTTCGCTACCTATGAGATTTACTTGTGCACTTCGTCCAGCACCAGTTGTTCCTGAAGCGGCGACGACAACTATGTCCTCTGAGTTAATCAGATGCATTGCCGGTGCGATACCCAAAGCAATTGACGTTGCATAACAACCTGGGTTCGAAACCCTCATCTGAGTTGCAATTGCATCACGTTGGCCTTGGCACAGCTCTGGCAGTCCGTAGACCCAAGCACCGGCATGGACGCCTCCGTAATATTTGTGCCAGTCATCGGCGCTTTCTAATCGAAAATCTGCACCGAGATCAACGATTTTCACTCTCTGTGGAATCTTTCCAATGAGCGCGGAGGATTCACCGTGAGGCAGTGCAATAAAAACTAGATCGAAATCCGAGAAATCTAATGAATCAACAGGTTCAAAATTGCGTCCGGCATATTTTTGAAGCTGTGGGTGCACCGAAGTTATCGGCGCTCCTGCATGCGAATGCGCGCTGACGGCTACAACCTCAAAATTTGGATGTCCCGACAAAATCCGCAGGAGTTCTCCCCCGGCATAGCCACTACCACCTATAACCGCTGTTTTCATTCATTTAGCATAAATCAAAAGCGTGATTTATGCAAACACTTGCATATTTATGCGGTACGAACTACCGCCCCACATTTAGCAAAGGCCACTGCGGTAGCCGCCTCACGCATGACTGAAACCTCATCGCCTGTAAGAGTTCTATCAGGGGCACGAAAAGTTAACGTGAAGGCCAAAGAAATCTTCCCATCCCCAATCTTGTCGTAGCGATCAAAGCAGGTAATGGATTCAAGAAGGGCTCCAGCGCCTTCCCGAAGGGCGGCCTCTACAGATTGGGCGCTCACCGTTGCGTCAACAATAAGTGCTACATCTTGAAGCGCTGCAGGCATTGTTCCTACTTTAATTGGTCGCACTAACTGCGATTGCGGTAAAGCGTTCAGGGCTACGGCAAATGCCACTGAACGTGCGGGCAGACCATATGCCGCGAGAATGCGGGGATGAAGTTCGCCTGCGTGAGCTACGGCTTTGCCGTCAATGATCAATTCAGCGCACCGACCTGGATGCCAAGGTGCTAGATCAGATCGTGCTACCGTCCACTGTAGATTACACAGTTCTAAAATATCTTCAGCAAGAGCAATGGCATCTGCCCATTTGTATTCACGCGAGTTACCCAACCAACTCTCATTTTCTACTTTTCCTACTAACACACCGGCAACGTGATAGCCCTGTGGCGGGACACTGCCAATAATCTCATCAATTAATTTCTGCTCTGGTCGCGCTGAAAGCTGTGGAGAAATGGCGGGAACTAACTTTTTAGAGCTTCGGAAAATCGAGCCCATCTCAAAGATCGCAAAATCCTTAGCACCGCGATTGATATTGCGCTGTGCAACTTCGATTAAGCCAGGGACAAGGTGTACACGCATAAGCGGGAACTCTTCAGACATGGGGTTAGCGATGCGATAAGTCGCTGCACGTTCTCCGATGAAACCCATTGAATCGATTGTTGCTTGATTAGTGAATGGAAATGTCTGCACCTCAGCTAAACCACGACTGGCAAGCATTGAGGCTATCGCTCTTCGACGCTTTTGATCAGGAGTCATGCGTGCATGCAAAGGACGAGGAGGAAGCAGCGATGGAATTGCGTCGTAACCAATCATTCGTGCAACTTCTTCAGCGAAATCTGAAACCGTTACTAAATCAAAGCGCCACGACGGAGGATCGACTTCAAAGTTATTTTCGTCAACATCACAACCGATAACCCGTAAAACTTCAGCAACCTTTTTGGAGGTGATTTCAAAGCCAAGAATCGCTGAAATTTTCGCAGGATCTATGGTCACTACTGGTGCATAGCGCGGCTGTCCAGCGACGGAGGTTGCCACATGTAGGGCCGAGCTATGCGCGCTCAAAAGTTGAACACAGCGAGCAGAGGCAAATTCAGCCAAGGATGGATCTACGCTGCGCTCAAATCTACGCGAAGCTTCGGAGGAGATTTTGTGACGACGCGAATTCTTGGCAATTGAGGTTGGATCAAAACGAACCGCTTCGAGGGCAATATCGGTAGTAGTGTGCGAGATTTCAGAAAAAGCGCCACCCATAGTGCCGGCTAAAGCTAAAGATTTTTCATCATCGCAGACCATCAGATCATCGGGATCTAATTGGCGTACCTGACCATCTAAAGTTGTAAAAGATTGAACTTCGCCGGCGCGCTTAACGATCAAGCCGCCTTTAATCTTTGAGGTATCAAAGGCGTGTAAGGGCTGACCGAGTTCGAGCATGACATAGTTTGTAACATCGACCACTAACGAGATTGAACGCATCCCCATTTTTTCAATCCGTCGACGCATCCACAGCGGCGTAGTTGCCTTCGGATCAAAGTTAGTAAGCGTTCGCAGATAGAAAACCGATGCCGTGGATGGGTCAGCGATTGTTGCGCGCACTCCTTGGCCGCTCTCCTTAAACTCAAGGTTGCGTAGTGCCTCAACTGGGTCGATAAATTTAAGTCCGAGTGCCCCCGCGACTTCACGGGCCATGCCTCGAATGCTGAGGGCATAACCGCGATCTGGATTGATTGATACATCGAAAATTACATCGTTAATCTGCAAACCCACAATGGCGTCCGCGCCAATTTCTACGTCATTATTATTTAAAACCATGATCCCCGCATGGTCATCACCGATGCCCAATTCACGAACTGAACAGATCATTCCATTGGATGTTTTACCGTACGTATCTCGTGCAGTGATCGTGAATCCACCAGGCAATACCGCGCCAGGCAGCGCTGCCACAACCATATCCCCGACAACAAAATTTGTTGCACCACAAATCACAAAACGGGTTGTACCTTCACCACAATCGATGCCGACGTAACGAATTGGTTTTTTAAACTCAGTAATCTCTTCAATCGAAAGCACTTTTGCAAACACAAGTGGCCCAGTAATGTCTGAACCTTGTTCGATGATCTCCTCAACTTCAAAACCGACCCGAATCAGGGCATCAGATATTTCCGCTGCCGTTATTGAGGTAGGAATATCAACAAACTCTTTTATCCACGACAAAGGTGTCAGCATTACAGGCCAACTCCAAACTGGCGGGTAAAACGAAGATCGCCTTCGACAATATCGTGCATATCGGTAATGCCGTGACGAACCATTAGCGTTCGCTCTAGCCCCATTCCGAAAGCAAAACCGCTATACACATCGGTATCGATTCCGCATGTGGCAAGAACCATTGGGTTCACCATTCCGCAACCGCCCCATTCAATCCAACGATTGTTGAAGAAAATATCTACTTCAGCACTTGGCTCGGTGAATGGAAAAAATGATGGACGCAATCGTGTTGTAACACCAGGACCGAACATATTGCTCGCAAAGTTATCAAGTGTTCCTTTTAGGTGCGCCATCGTGATGGCCTTATCAACGACTAAACCTTCTACTTGGTGAAAGACCGGACTGTGTGTGGCATCGAGTTCATCGGCTCGGAACGTGCGCCCTGGGCAAATGATGTAAATAGGAGGCGCTTGAGTAAGCATCGTGCGAATCTGCACTGGCGAGGTATGCGTGCGTAAAACCATGCCAGATTCAACGGGTTCAATAAAAAATGTATCTTGCATTGTTCGTGCTGGGTGATCTGCAGGCATATTTAACGCATCAAAGTTGAGCCAGCCAGATTCAAGTTCAGGACCTTCTTCAACAGAGAATCCCTGCTCTATAAAGAAATCTGAGACTTCATTTCTAATAATTGAAATTGGATGAAGCCCTCCGCGATGGGCTCGTTGCACGGGCAAAGTAACATCGACTACTTCTTCGAGCAAAACTTTTCGATCACGTTCAGCCTCTAATTTGGCGGTTGCCTCTGCTAAAGCAGAGGCGATTGCAGCTTTGGCATCACCTATTAGTTTTCCAAAACTCGCTTTATCCTCCGGAGCCATACTTCCCAGCGCACGTGATGCTAAAGAAATCGGTGATTTATCTCCGGTGTGTGCTAACCGTGCAATTTTGAGGGCGTCAAGATCGGCGGCGCTATCGAAAGCGGACCGGGCATCTGAAATCCAGGTGCCAATCTCTTCATCGCGCATAGGGGTGAGTCTATCGGGTCGAACTTTAGATGGTGTGCATATTTGCTAAGTGGTACATGGTTATAGATGCCGCTGCCGAAAGGTTCAGAGATTCAGCCGATCCGGGCATTGGGATATGTACCGATTCAATACTCGATAAAGATTGATCACCGTGTAATCCTCGAGCCTCGTTACCAAAAATCGCCAAACAATCGCGTGTAGTGGTGAAATCAGCTAGCCGCTTTGAACCATTAGCACCGAGAGTAAATGCGTGAAGTGGATGTGACATGAGAAGGCTTTGAAGATCAAGAGACTCAAAAACAGGAATATGCCAGAGGGAACCGGCAGTACTTCGTACTACTTTCGGTGAATACATATCTACGCTACCTGGTGAAGTAATGACGGCATCCATCCCAAAAGCATCGGCCGAACGTAAAATTGTTCCAGCATTTCCTGGATCCTGAACCTCGGAGAGATAAATAAATTTTCTAGATCCATCAAGTGGTATGGATTCCAAAGAGTTTTTTGGGATTTCGCAAATCGCAAGAATGCCTTGAGGCGTAATAGTCTCTGACATCGCACGCATAACATCGTCAGAGACATCAACTGTTTGCAAGAGTGATAGATCGGTGAATTCATCGAGTTTAACTCGAGCGTTTGCAGTTAAATAAAGCGTAGATATCCGCGGACCTTGATTCGAATTGATAGCTTCGCGAAAACATTGGAGACCTTCGGCAACAAATGCACCTGCCGCCCGCCGTTCTTTAGCCCCACGTGAACCAATAAGAGCCTTAACTCGCGCAACATGTGGCGAGTTAAGGCTCTCAATCATTGGCGAAAGTTAAGCTGAAATGAGGCTCTTGCGAGCAACATCTACAAGGGTCTTAAAAGTTGCTGGATCATTTGTTGCAAGATCAGAGAGAACACGACGATCTACTTCAACACCGGCGGCTTTTAGGCCTTGGATGAAACGGTTGTAGGTCAGACCATGTGCACGGCAACCAGCATTAATGCGCTGAATCCATAAACGACGGAAATCGCCTTTTTTATCTTTACGGTCATTGAATGCGTAGACCATTGAGTGCGTGACTTGCTCTTTCGCCTTTGTGAAAAGACGCGACCGTTGTCCCCGATAACCACTTGCACGCTCTAAAGTTGTACGGCGCTTCTTAGCTGCATGAACTCCGCGTTTTACTCTCATTTAATTCACGTTCCTTACTTCAAGCCAAGCATGCGCTTGGCTGTCATTGTGACTGTTGGTTTTGCTGACTGCTCGGTTGAGAGACGGCGTGTAATGCGTGAAGATTTACGCTCGAGTAAGTGTCGCTTCCCAGCGCGTTCGTGCATGATCTTTCCGGTACCTGTAACGCGGAAAGTCTTCTTAGCTCCGCTGTGCGTTTTCATCTTTGGCATCTTTATGCTCCATCCATTGTCTCTGCCGCTGCATCTGCTTTGGCTTTTCGTGCCGCCTTGGCTTCTGCAACTGCTTCCGTTTTCTTCTTCGTCGGTCCAATCACCATTGTCATATTTCGTCCCTCTTGCTTCGGGGCGAATTCAATGAATCCAAACTCTGCAATATCCGTTGCCAAACGTTGCAGCATTTTGTATCCAAGCTCTGGCCTCGTTTGCTCGCGACCTCGAAACTTCATCGTCACCTTCACCTTGTCGCCACCCTTGAGAAACTTCTCAACTTGATTACGTTTGGTTTCATAATCATGGGTTTCGATCTTTGGTGTTAAACGCACCTCCTTGACCACAATGTGGGTCTGGTTCTGTCGCGCCTCCCGTGCCTTTTGTGCAACTTCGTACTTGTATTTTCCGAAGTCCATAATCTTGCAAACGGGTGGATTGGCCTCTGCTGCGATCTCGACTAAGTCCAGACCTATCTCATCTGCCATTTTTAGCGCGGTATCGATGTCGACAACTCCTATTTGTTGGCCGGTATGCCCGATCAAACGAATTTGAGGTGTGCGGATTCGATCATTAATGCGTGGTTCGGTGCTGACTGTGTGCTCCTTCGGTTTAGTAAACGCTTTGGTGTTACAGCGCTGCATAAGAAAACCGCAAGGATGCAAAAAACTATTTACATCCGACGAACCAGCTCGCACGAGTGGCGAAGAAGGTGGGAGCGGTAACTCCTCTTGCAGTGAGCTGTTAGGCCACTGGTCTGTGGGAAAGGATACCTGAAGGCTGTGAAAGCAGGAAATCGCCTGGGTTATTAAGCGCCCATTGCGTGCAGGCCACCATCGACGTGAATGATTTCAGCGGTTGTCTTTGGAAACCAGTCTGAAAGCAGTGCCACTGTGGCTTGCGCCGCTGGAATTGGATCGGTGACATCCCACTCCAAAGGTGAGCGTTCATTCCATACTTTTTCAAACTCTTCAAAGCCGGGAATTGATTTGGCGGCCATGGTGCGGATTGGGCCAGCAGCGATTAAGTTAATACGTATATTTTCAGCGCCTAAATCACGGGCTAGATAGCGTGAGGTTGATTCAAGGGCGGCCTTGGCAACTCCCATCCAGTCGTATTTTGGCCAGGCTACAGAGGCATCGAAATCCAAACCGACGACTGATCCTGCGCCATTAAACAATGGTCGCGCAGCCATGGTGAGCGCTTTAAGTGAATAGGCAGATACATGAAGCGCCGTTGAAACATCTTCCCACGAGGTATTTAGAAAATTTCCACCGAGGGCGGCTTCAGGTGCAAAACCAATTGAGTGGACTACTCCATCTAGGCCTTGCGGGAAATGTTCGCGCACGCGAGCCTCTAATGCATTTAAATCCTCAGTGTTTGTAACATCAAGCTGGACAATCGGTGCAGGTTTAGGTAGTCGACCAGCGATGCGAGTTGTCAAGGAAAGTACGCGACCATAAGAGGAGAGCACAACTTCAGCACCTTGCTCCTGAGCAATGCGTGCAATATGGAAGGCAATTGATGCATCGGTTAATACTCCAGTAACAAGTATTTTTTTGCCGTCGAGGATTCCCATTAGTGTCCCATGCCTAATCCGCCATCAACTGGGATTAGCGCCCCAGTTATATAGCTTGCTTGTGGTGATGCGATGAATGTAACAACATCGGCTATCTCTTCTGCACTGCAGAATCGTCCCAGTGGAACCGATGCAGCAATCTCACTACGGCGCTTTTCATCCAATGTCGCTGTCATATCGGTTTCAACAAAACCCGGAGCAATTACATTTGCAGTAATTCCACGACTCCCAATTTCACGTGCGAAGGATCGCGCCATTCCAACTAAGCCAGATTTGCTAGAGGCATAGTTAACTTGACCGGCAGAACCCATTGCTCCAACTACAGAACCGACAAAAATTAGGCGGCCTCGCTTTATTTTGAGCAGCCCCCGTGTTGCACGCCGAGCGACACGAAAAGCACCTGTGAGATTTGCGTTAATGACATCATCAAAATCGGCATCGCTCATACGCATTACAAGGCCATCTTTAGTAATTCCTGCATTAGCAACGATTATCTCTGGAACCCCCCATTGGCTCTCAATAGAATCAAAGGCGCTATCTACACTCTCGGTAGATGTGACATCCATGAGCACGCAGTTAAATCCAATGGGAGTTGGACCGCTCCTATATGTGACTACAACATCATGACCGGCGGATTTAAGGGACTTCGCAATGGCCAAACCGATTCCACGATTGCCGCCAGTGACAAGGGCAAGTGAACTCATGAACTTTAATCTAGTGCCTACTGATAGGTATTGAAAAGATGCAGAGCTGCGTGGCTAGCAATAGGCTTGACGGCATGAGCGATGAGAAGGAGTTCTTTGAAATTACCAACGCTCCTAGAGCGTTAAGTAGTGATCAAGCATCTCGCCAAAAAAGATACTTCATCTCAATGATGATACGAACTGCCTGCTTTATTTTGACTGTCATTTTACCCAGTCCTTATCGTTGGGTTGCTTTATTCGGAGCGGTTGTCCTCCCATATTTCGCAGTGATAATCGCCAATGCGGGTCGCGAAACGATCACCCCCGGAACACATATTCGCGATGAGAATCCGCGTGCATTAAACTAAAGTAGGAGAATGCAACGCGAACCTTGGGCAATCTTCAAATCGGTTGTAGCTCTGGCTCTAATTGCAGCATGTTTATGGGCGGCCCAATGGCAGTATCAACGAGGGATAGATCGCCACGCGCGTAATTCAATGATCGCCGAGCACATTGCACTACCACCAACTCCACTTATTACAGTAGCTCGGCAACCAACTCGATTTGAGTGGCAGAGAGTCACTACCTCGGGAAAGTTCAACCCCAATGAACAAATACTTCTACGCAATAGATACTCAGAGGGCGTCTATGGATTCGAGGTATTAACGCTATTTACTTCAATCGATGGGAAAGTTTTTTGGGTGGATCGTGGTTGGGTAAAAGCGGGTAGAAATGCAACTACACCTCCGGTTGTAGCTAGCGTTCCCACAGAGATTGTGGAGATAACGGGGAGATTGCGCTTAGATTCATCGCTGCCGCGCGGTTCATTTTTTGCTCTACCGGCAGGTGGCGCAGGACTAGTAGGCGAGCTCAATGCCCAATCACGTATAGGTACTGAGAAATTCTATCTCGATCTACTTAGTGGATCTTTGCCAAACCTCACTCCAACAGTAACCGCGCAATTACCTGAACTCAGCGATGGCCCGCATATGGCATATGCCCTTCAATGGATATTTTTTGGAGGCCTGATTATTTACGGAAGAATTTTAATTCGCCGAGCCCGTTAAATCTTGACGGTTATAGAGATCGGCATACAACCCCCCAAGTGCAACAAGTTCATCATGTTTTCCTCGCTCGATTATAGATCCATTTTCCAATACAAGAATCTGATCTGCATCTCGAACGGTGCTTAAACGGTGGGCAATCACAATACTTGTTCGTCCTTTGAGTGCACTCTCTAAGGCTGCATGCACAAGTGATTCATTCTCCGAATCCAAATGTGCGGTCGCCTCATCGAGAATGACGAGTGCAGGCGATTTAAGAAGCAATCGAGCAATTGCTAGCCTCTGCTTTTCTCCACCGGAAAGGCGATGTCCACGTTCTCCCACCATTGTGTCAAAACCGTTAGGCAATGATTCTATGAGTTTCCAAATCTGCGCAGCTTCACATGCAGCCTGCATCTCTTCTAGAGTTGCATCGCTCTTGGCATAACGTAAATTCTCTGCAATAGTCTCATGAAATAGATGTGCATCTTGCATAACAACACCGATTGAGTTTCTAAGAGACTCTAAAGTTAAATCCCTAATATCGTGACCGTCGATAGAAATAGAGCCACTAGTAACATCATAGAGGCGAGGTATTAACGTGGTTATTGTTGTTTTGCCGGCACCTGATGGACCAACAAGGGCCGTTAAAGTACCGGGTTCGGCGGTGAAGGAGAGATTCTTGAGTACTTCTCCACTCTCAACGGTTTCTGCCTTGGCCACAGACTCTAAAGATGCCAGTGAAATCTCGTGTGCACGAGGATAGGCAAAGCCCACATTAGTAAAGGTTAATTGTGGATTACGGCCACTGTACGTTTGGGCGGCTTCACGATCTTTAACCATCGGCTCTAGATCCAAAACTTCAAAGACGCGTTCGAAAGAGACTAATGAGGTCATTACATCTAGGCGCACATTAGATAAGGCGGTCAAAGGGCCATAAAGGCGCGCAAGGAGCGCAGTGATGGCGAGCAAAGTTCCAACAGTGACTCCCCCGTTTATCGCTAAATGACCACCAATGCCATATGCAAATGCGGTAGCAATCGCTGCAACGCTAGTGAGAGCAATGAAGAAAAGTCGGTTAAGCATTGCAGTTTTAATTCCAATATCGGCAACTCTGCGCGCCCGTGAACGGAAATACTCTTGTTCGAGAGCTGGCCGACCATAGAGTGCCACCAACATGGCACCCGAAACATTAAAACGCTCAGTCATTGTGCTCGACATCTGCGCATTAACATCGAAGGATTCTCGCGTTAAAGCCTGCAATTTTCTCCCGACCCATTTAGTTGGTATCAGAAAAAGCGGTAAAAGCAAAAGTGAGAAGATAGTTATCTGCCACGACAAAATCAACATTGTCACGCCGACTAATACAAGTGAGACTACATTGCTTACTACTCCCGAAAGGGTTGCAGTAAACGCTTGCTGAGCACCCATAACATCAGAGTTAATGCGAGAGATTAAAGCGCCGGTTTGAGTTCGTGTAAAGAATGCGATTGATTGTCGCTGAACATGGGCGAAAACTAGAGCGCGCAAGTCATAAATTAACCCTTCCCCAATTCGAGAAGAAAAATAGCGCCCCAACATACTTACTGCGGCATCAGCGATAGCTAGTAGCCCTACCAGAAGCGCCAGTTCTGTCACAAGCGCCCCATTTTTAGGGATCACACCGTCATCTATTAATCGCAGAAGCAACAGCGGTGTCGCAACTATAAATCCGGCATCGACCACAACGGTGGCAAGAAATATGAAAATGCTCGTTCGATATGGCTTAGCAAAGGCAAAAATTCGCTTAACCGTTCCAGGCTTTAATCGTTGCGCTTTCACAGAAGGATCGGCGGTCATGGAGCGATGGGTCATCCAAGCGGCTTGCATTGACATGGCTCTAGCCTATGGATTCAGCGCTTAAACTGTAAATCCAAGGGCGCGAAGTTGATCACGACCATCATCTGAAATCTTATCTGGACCCCACGGTGGCATCCAGACCCAATTGATTTTTACATCGCTTGTCATCCCAGCCAAAGCTTGGCGAGTTTGGTCTTCAATAACATCTTGTAGCGGACAGGCCGCTGACGTGAGCGTCATATTTAAGATTGCAATATTTGCATCGTCCACCATTACGTCATAAATCAAACCAAGATCAACAACATTTATGCCGAGTTCTGGGTCGACAACATCTTTCATTGCCTCTGTTACATCATCTACGCTCGTTGTCATATCTCTCCTTAGTTCTTTGCCTGAGCTTGTATTGCTACGTCCTTAAATGCCATCCAGCCAAGAAGTGCGCACTTTACACGACCTGGAAACTTTGATACACCGGCAAATGCAACTGCATCTTCAAGGATTAATGGGTCACCAGTAGAAGTACCTTTACTACCCATGAGATCGGTAAAGTTTTTTACGATGAAAGTTGCTTCTTCCAAAGTTTTCCCCGTCAAAAGATCGCTCATCATTGACACGCTTGCCTGAGAAATTGAACAACCCTGTCCATCCCACGAAAGCGAGGTAATGCGATCGCCATCCAAATTAATATTCAATGTAACTTCATCGCCGCAACTTGTATTAACATGATGGACTTGTGCATCAAATGTAGAGTTTAATCCCTTGTGTTGAGGGTGCTTATAATGATCCAAAATAACCTCTTGATACAGGGAATCTAACTGCATTTTAACGACTCCCAAAATATTTGGAGGCGCCTTGAATCGCCTCGATGAGAACATCACAGTCGGTCTCATCATTATAAATATAGAGCGATGCTCGAGTTGTTGCTGGTACCTGCATACGCTTAGCCAAAGGCCAAGCACAGTGATGGCCAGTTCTAACGGCAACGCCTTGACTATCTAAATATTGGCCAACATCGTGCGGATGAATATTTTTGAGAGTAAAGGAGATTGCACCACCACGAGAGAGGTTATTAGTGGGTCCTACAACTGTGAGATCAGAAATGAAACTCATCTTCTCGAGTAAATAACCTGTTAAGGCATGCTCGTGTGCGCTCACATTATCCATACCCAGCTGAGTTAAATAAGTCAGAGCTTCGCCAAGTCCAACTGCCTGCGCCATATTAGGAACACCAGCTTCGAATTTCTGTGGAACCGCAGACCACGTAGCACCCGTCATGTCAACACTTTGTACCATTGATCCACCATAGAGAAATGGGGGTAGTTCATCGAGCAAATCTTTGCGTCCCCACAAAATACCAACACCAGTTGGTCCTAAAGATTTGTGGCCTGAAAAAGCTAAGAAATCAATTCCTAACGTCTCTACATTCACGGCCATATGCGGGACTGATTGACAGGCATCGAGAATCACAATTGCACCAACTTCGTGGGCTCGAGTGATTATTTCTGAGAGCGGATTTATAGTTCCGAGAACATTCGATTGATGCGTCAAACTAACGACTTTAGTGTTACGTGTAATAATTTCATCTATCTTCGACAGATCCAAACGTCCATCGTCGGTGATACCAAACCACGCTAAATCTGCACCTGTTCTAGAAGCTAGTTGTTGCCATGGAACTAGATTTGCATGGTGCTCCATCTCGGTTACAACAATCCGATCGCCGCGCTTTAATGCAAATCGATTCCCGTTTGGCGCATTACTCATTGCATAGGCGAGCAGGTTAAGGGATTCAGTTGCACTCTTTGTAAAAATAATTTCATCTGCACCCCCCGGAGCAGCTAAGAAATCGGCCACAATTTTACGTGAGCCCTCATAGGCATCTGTGGCCTCTTCGGCAAGCTGATGAGCTCCACGATGGGCAGCAGCGTTATGTAACTTATAGAAATTACTTTCAGCTTCAATGACGCTAATTGGTTTCTGGCTCGTTGCACCGCTATCTAAATAGACCAATCTTTTTCCGTCACGAACCGTACGTTCAAAGATTGGAAAATCTTTACGGATTTGCGAAACGGAAATTGACATTATTTCTTTACTTGCTCACATAATCTGCGTACCCGTTGGCCTCTAACTTATCTGCAAGATCAGCTCCACCCTCTTCGACGATATGTCCATTAGCGAAGACGTGAACAAAATCCGGCTTGATATATTTCAAGATACGTGTGTAGTGGGTAATTAATAGAACACCTAGATTATTGTTCTCTTTAGCGCGATTAACTCCCTCTGAAACGATACGAAGAGCATCCACATCTAGACCTGAGTCAGTTTCATCGAGAATTGCGATCTTTGGCCGCAAAAGTTCAAGTTGCATGATTTCATGACGCTTCTTTTCGCCACCAGAGAAGCCTTCATTGACGTTTCTTGATGCGAAAGCTGGATCCATGTTCAGGGCCTCCATCGCCTCTTTTACCTCTGCGACCCAGGTCCTTAGTTTTGGTGCTTCACCACGGAGGGCGGTTGCTGCCGTACGTAGGAAATTTGAAACAGAGACGCCAGGAACTTCTACTGGATATTGCATAGCCAAGAAGAGACCTGCTCGTGCCCGCTCATCTACTGTCATTTCCAAAACATCTGCTCCGTCAAGTGTGACGCTACCTTCGACGATCGAATATTTGGGGTGGCCCGCAATTGAATATGCGAGCGTAGATTTTCCTGAACCATTTGGTCCCATTATTGCATGGGTTTCACCAGATTTTATTGTGAGATCAACGCCTTTAAGAATCTCAACGGCACCATTTTCCGTATTTACTGAAACGTGAAGGTTGCGAACTTCTAATGTACTCATATTTTTTCTCCTAAATTTCTACTGTTACGGAATTTGCTTCGATTCTTACTGGATAAGTTGCAAGTGCGATAGTGGCTGGAAGAGTGATTACCTCACCTGTTCGCAGATCAAATTCGGCTCCATGTAGCCAACATTCGATTTTGAATCCACTTACATCTCCTTCAGATAGCGATGCCTCTGCATGCGTGCATGTGTCGTCAATTGCGAAAACTAAATCACCGACACGAGTTACACAGATGCTTTTGCCCGCCTTTTCAAGCTTAACTGGAATTCCTGACTCGAGTTGATCAAACTTAAAATCTGACATCTATTCGCCCGCTCTGTCTAATTCAAGATCAATTCGATTCATCAAACGTCCTTGTATAGCTTCAATACCAATTTCCATTACGATTTCATTGAAAAAGCCCCGAACAACCAGACGTCGTGCATCTTCGAGGGCGATACCACGTGACATTAAATAGAAAAGTTGCTCATCATCGAAACGCCCCGTAGTGCTTGCATGTCCCGCTCCTACGATTTCGCCCGTTTCAATCTCCAAATTAGGAACCGAGTCTGCTCGTGCGCCATCGCTGAGCAATAGATTGCGGTTAAGCTCATATGTATCGGTTCCTTCAGCAACGGCGCGAATGAGAACATCTCCAATCCATACAGTGTGTGCATCTCGACCAGAGAGTGCACCTTTAAAATTAACTCTCGATTTCGCCTTTGGAACTGCGTGATCAACATGCATACGGTGTTCAAAGAACTGCCCCGCTGTTGCAAAATACACACCAAGGAGTTCGGCAGAACCACCAGGTGCAATGAATTCAACCGTTGGTAAAATACGAACTACATCTCCCCCAACAGTTACCGTTACAGATTTGAAAACTGCATCTCTATCGATTACGGCGTGGTGGCGAGCGGCATAGACGCTTTTAGATTCAAACTCCTGAAGCGTAATAAATGTCAGAGATGATCCAGGAGCTAGAGAGATCTCTAAATCCTCTGCAAGAATCGTATCGCCAGAGTTTTCCACAACTACCGTGGCTACGGCGTGAGCTCCGAGGGAAATCCGAACACGAGAGAGTTCAGCGCTATCAAGCGCACCTGTTAATCGGCCCAAATGAATAGGGGCCACGAGTTCGGTATGTGCAGCAATAGAAAGGTGTGCTACTTCCTGAGAATTCCCCCGGATACGTTCAATGATTATGTCATCACTAGATGCAAGCGGGGAGAGTTCTTGGCGCAGAAAACTTACGCCACTGGGCAATGCATCTTTTACGATTAATGAAGATCGAAGACTAATTTCGGCAGTGCCATCATGGAGTCCACGCAAACGTTTGAGTGGCGTAAAACGCCAAGCCTCTTCACGCCCAGTTGGTGTTAAGTAATTAGTAGTTAAAATCGACATTAACCAACGGCGCCTTCCATTTGAAGCTCAATAAGTCGGTTGAGCTCAAGTGCGTACTCCATTGGAAGTTCACGTGCAATGGGTTCGATAAAGCCTCGAACGATCATGGCCATAGATTCATCTTCGGTCAAACCGCGCGACATAAGATAGAAAAGCTGATCATCGCTGATTTTTGAAACTGTTGCCTCATGACCCATTGATACATCGTCTTCACGAATATCAACATAAGGATACGTATCAGATCTCGAAATCGTGTCCACTAATAATGCATCACACTTGACCGTGCTCTTAGAGTGATGAGCGCCTTCTTGCACCTGTACAAGCCCGCGATAGGAAGTTCGACCACCGTTACGTGCAACAGATTTCGAAATGACTGATGAAGATGTGTACGGCGCGGCATGAACCATCTTTGCCCCTGAATCTTGGTGTTGACCCTCGCCTGCAAATGCCAGTGAGAGAGTTTCGCCTTTAGAGTGCGGTCCCATTAAAAATATTGCAGGGTATTTCATTGTCACTTTCGAGCCGATATTTCCATCGACCCATTCCATAGTTGCACCCTCTGCACACGTAGCGCGCTTAGTAACTAAGTTATAAACATTGTTCGACCAATTCTGAATAGTTGTGTATCGAACGCGCGCGCCTTTCTTCACGATAATTTCAACTACCGCAGAGTGCAAGGAATCAGATTTATAAATTGGAGCGGTGCATCCCTCAACATAGTGAATATATGAATCCTCATCAGCGATAATCAATGTGCGCTCGAATTGACCCATATTTTCAGTGTTAATACGGAAATATGCCTGCAAAGGTATATCGACATGGACTCCCTTTGGCACATAGATAAAGGAGCCCCCCGACCAAACTGAGGTATTAAGGGCCGCAAATTTATTATCACCTACTGGTATAACCGTCGCGAAATACTCCTTAAATAACTCTGGGTGCTCCTTCAGCGCGGTGTCAGTATCTAAGAAGATAACTCCTTGAGCCGCTAAATCCTCGCGAATTGAGTGATAGACAACTTCAGATTCATACTGTGCGGCCACACCAGAAACCAGACGTTGTTTTTCGGCCTCCGGAATACCTAATCGATCGTAAGTATTTTTAATCTCTTCCGGTAGGTCATCCCACGTTGCTGCCTGTTTTTCGGTAGAGCGTACAAAATATTTAATAGTGTCAAAGAAGATTCCTGAGAGATCTGAACCCCAATTTGGCATGGGCTTTTTTTCAAAGAGCGCCAGGCCTTTTAGCCGAAGGTCGAGCATCCACTGCGGCTCCGATTTCTTTTCAGAAATATCGCGAACAACATCTTCATTGAGGCCACGGCGTGCATTTGTGCCAACTTCACTCTTATCAGACCAGCCGTATTCATAGTTTCCGAGGCCTTCGAGTTCTGGATGTGCGATTGTCATGCACGTACCTTTCTGTTGTTGATACCAGTGTGTGGAGTAGGAATAAAAGTTGTACATACGCCATCGCCATGAGCTATGGTCGCTAAACGTTGCACATGAGTTCCAAGTAATCGCGAGAGTGCCTCCGTCTCGGCCTCACACAGTTGAGGAAACTCCGATGCAACATGGGCTATAGGACAGTGATGCTGGCAAAGCTCTTCACCCATCGGGCGAACTTCAACGCTCGCGGCATATCCCTGCTCAGTTAAAAACTGAGCGAGCTCTATGCTTCTATTACCCTTTTTGGTGAGAACAAGCGCAGCTTTACGTTCAATCTCATCGGCTCGACTCTGTGCAAAATCTTGAACTATCTGCTCCCCCATGTGGGTCGACATAAACTTAAGGGCCGACACTGCGAGGTCATCGTACGAGTGTTCAAATTTTTCGCGCCCAGAATCTGACATGAGGAAAACTTTTGAGGGTCGACCTCGACCACGCACGACGGCGGGATGAGGTTCGCGCGCCTCCAAAATGCCATCTGCCACTAAGCGATCTAAGTGACGGCGAATACCGGCAGGAGTGAACCCCAACCGCGTGGCAAGAGTTGGAGCACTCGATGGTCCATTTTCAAGGATTGAGCGGGCCACGAGTTCACGAGTGCGTGGATCATCGGATTTTCCCGTTGCACTCATACTCGATAATTTCACAACACTATTGTGTCTTAATTCGACACCTTTGGCCACTTCAACCCCGAGGCCACGCTGGGCAATAGGGTTAGGCCATGAGTACATCTGCCACAGTTTCTGCGCGGATCCTCCCCCCAGCTACGGCGATTCTCCTCTTTTTGCAGGGCGCTATCGTCGTAACTGGTGGAGCGGTTCGATTAACAGGCTCAGGCCTGGGGTGTCCCACCTGGCCCGAGTGCACCGAAGGCTCCTATACACCTGTAGCTGGCCAGATTGAGGGTCAGTTCCACGCATGGATTGAGTTTTCCAACAGGTTGTTTACCATTGTGCTCGTTGTGGCCGCACTCATCACACTTATTGCAGTTATACGTGCCGGTCGCAGAGATTTACGCTTTTTAGCCGTTGGACAGTTTTTAGGAATCTTTGGTCAAGGTGTTTTAGGTGGCATCACAGTTCTTACAGATTTGAATCCTTTTTCAGTTGCATCTCACTTTCTACTTTCGACGATTCTGATTGCCGCCGCAACATCTCTGTATACACGACGCCATCGACCAGCCCGTAAAAAAGAATCTCCACGAACTCCCGATATTTTCTCCCGTGCGCATGTATCACTGACGGCCATCGTTATTATTCTTGGAACGCTCGTTACTGGAGCTGGACCGCATGCAGGTGACATTGATGCTCCACGACTACACGTTCGAATTCAAAGTGTGACATTTGCTCATGGAACCGCTGTAGCAATTCTCTTAGTGTTAACTCTAATCTTTTTCTTATCCCCTCTGACAGAGGATATTACTAAAAAACGATTAGCAATCTTTACACTCTTAACGTTGTCTCAAGGAGCAATTGGGCTTATCCAATACATCCAAGGAGTTCCTGAACTTTTAGTTGCAGCGCACATTCTCGGATCAATCATAATCTGGATTTGCGCGTGGAGTATTTGGTTATCTGTTCAACGAGAAGAAATGGACACAATGAAATGGCAGTGAAGTCACCTTGGAATGAACTCGATGATCGCGCAGTTGCCTACGCTCGAGCACTCGCCGCTGACTCAGTACAAAGAGTTGGCAATGGACACCCAGGAACTGCAATGTCGCTGGCTCCCGTTGCATATCTTCTATTTCAGCGCCATTTAATTCATGATCCCTCCGACCCTAGCTGGCTGGGCAGAGATCGATTTATTCTCTCGTGTGGACACTCCTCACTCACTCTCTACACACAACTCTTCTTTAGTGGCTACGGATTAGAGATGCAAGATCTTAAAACCTTCAGAACGTGGGGCTCGTTGACGCCAGGACATCCTGAGTTTGGTCATACCGCTGGAGTAGAAATGACTACTGGTCCACTCGGACAGGGAGTTGCAACAGCGGTAGGAATGGCAATGGCGGCGCGATATGAACGTGGCTTATTGGATTCAAAGGCCCCTTCATATACATCTATCTTTGATCACACTATCTGGTCCATCTGCTCTGATGGTGATATGCAAGAGGGAGTAAGTGCTGAAGCCTCATCCCTGGCTGGAGTACAAGAGCTGGGAAATCTCAATGTAATTTATGATGACAATCGAATTTCGATTGAGGGTGATACGCATAACGCTTTCACTGAAGATGTTGCAATGCGATACCGAGCATATGGCTGGCATGTCATTGAAGTTGACGCTGCCAGTGATGGAAGTGTCGATATAACCGCACTTGATGCCGCAATGATTGCAGCAAAAAATGAAAGAACAAGACCCTCGCTAATTAGGTTAAAGACCATTATTGCCTGGCCCGCGCCAACTCTTCGCGGAACTGGAAAGTCTCATGGCTCTGCACTGGGTGATGAAGAAGTCGCCGCGACGAAAGTTTTACTTGGTTTAGATCCTAATGAAAAATTTGCAATGCCAGAGGATGTTTTAACCCATGTAAGAGAGGTAAAAATTCGAGGCAACGCCCTTCATGCTGAGTGGAAGTTAGCTTTTAAACACTGGGAAGCAGAGAATGTTGAGAAGGCGGCACTTTTGCAGCGACTTCAACAGCGCGCACTTCCTGAAAATTGGGCCTCTGGCATTCCGGTGTTTTCACCAGGAAAAGAGATTGCAACGCGTGCCGCCTCTGGCGAGGTTATTAATGCAATCGCGCAATCACTTCCTGAGTTTTGGGGCGGCTCTGCAGATTTAGCTGGTTCAAATAATACGAGCATCGATGGGGGCGGCTCATTCTTACCTTCAACAAGTCTGATTAAAGGTGCAGATCCATACGGCAGAATAATTCATTTCGGTATTCGAGAGCATGCGATGGGCGCAATTCTCAATGGAATTACACTTCATGGATTAACTCGATCCTTTGGTGGGACTTTTGCCGTCTTTAGCGACTATATGCGACCTGCAGTTCGTCTCGCCGCCTTGATGAAAATCGCATCAACTTTTGTCTGGACGCATGATTCCATCGGTGTTGGAGAAGATGGTCCAACGCATCAGCCAATCGAACACTTTGCCGCCCTTCGAGCAATTCCTGGTCTGGATGTAATTAGACCTGGAGATGCAAATGAGGTTGCTGAGGCATGGAAACAAATAATTATTCGAAATCGTCCAGCTGGAATTTTACTCTCTCGCCAGAACTTGCCAGTTATTGATAGAAGTATTACTTCTCCAGCATCTGGCACGGCAAAAGGTGCGTACATATTAAAAGATTGTGAAAATCCAGTTGCGATCTTAATTGCAACGGGCTCTGAACTCTCTTTAGCTTTAGATGTACAAAGCGCGCTTGAATTAGAGGGAATTGGTGTGCGAGTAGTTAGTGCGCCTTGTTTAGAGTGGTTTGCCGAGCAAGAGCTCTCCTACAGAGAATCAGTACTGACACCACATATTGCCGTGAAAGTTAGTATCGAAGTTGGAATAGCCCAAGGATGGCGAGAGCTCATAGGAGATGCAGGTATTTCAATTTCGCTCGAGCATTACGGTGCATCTGCCGATGCTAAACGGCTCTTTAATGAGTTTGGATTCAACGTTGAAGCGATTGTTAAACGGATTAAGGCGGCTCTGTAATGAGCATTGAGGAATTGGCCAGGGCTGGAACTTCCATTTGGTTAGATGATTTATCGAGAGCAAAAATCTCCGGAAGCGATGCACACTCGCTTCCATCTAGGATCGCACATTCTGGTGTTGTCGGTGTTACTACTAACCCAAGTATTTTCGCCGCTGCCATCGCTGGAGCTGATGAGTACGCCCAGGATATTTTGCTCTTAAAAGATCTGAGCGTTGAAGAATGTGTCAAGCGTTTGACGACCGATGATGTTCGTAGCGCCTGCGATCTTTTTAGAGATATCTATCGAACAAGTAAAGGCGTTGACGGGCGAGTGAGCATCGAAGTAGATCCTCGTTTAGCCAGCAATACTGAGGGCACTATCGCTGCGGGAAAAGAACTGTGGAAAATCATCGACCGCCCAAATCTGATGATAAAAGTTCCAGCCACTATTGAAGGACTTCCAGCCATTACTGCCCTGCTAGCATCTGGTATCTCGGTGAATGTGACTTTAATTTTTTCAGTCAAACGTTACGGCGCAGTCATAGATGCATACATGGCAGGAATAGAGGCTGCCAGCAATCCATCTCATGTTCACTCCGTTGCCTCCTTTTTCGTGAGTCGAATCGATTCAGCCGTGGATGCACTCCTTAAAAGCGATGCGAGTGAAGCGGCCATGAAACTTCTAGGAAAGGCGGCCATTGCCAACGCTCACTTGGCTTACCAATTATTTGAAGAGAAATTTGCTTCGCCGCGTTGGCTGGCTCAAGCAGAGCGAGGTGCGTATAAGCAACGTCCACTGTGGGCATCTACCGGCGTAAAAGATCCGACTTACGATGACACGCTTTATGTTGTTGAGTTAGTTGCACCTGATACTGTCAACACGATGCCACAAAACACACTTGATGCTCTTATCGATCATGGGATAGTACGTGGAGACACGATTACCGCCAACTATGCACAGGCAGTTGAGGTTTTTAAATCACTCTCAGAACTCAATATCTCCCTTAATGCAGTAACCACTGCGCTAGAAATCGATGGAGTTAGGAAATTTGCACAGGCTTGGGAAGAACTTCTAGCTACAGTCGAGAAGGCACAAAATCAATGAGAAGTTTAAGTGGCAGAGTAATTTCACAGATTGATAGATCCGATCCACGTTATGTAGCTCTTCTCGCATTTCATAATCGACTTGCGCTTAAAGATCCCTCTATGTGGGGGCTTGAAGCCCAGGCAGAGGCGATTCTTCGATTGAACTGGATTGATTTACCTGAAACTTCAAGAGAGTTACTACCTCAATTAGATGCGCTATCGGCCAAACATCGCGACAAATTGCATGTCGTTCTGTGCGGAATGGGTGGTTCATCACTTGGTCCAGAGGTTATTGCTAAAACCTTTAAGCGCAAACTCTTTGTTTTGGATTCAACTGATCCTAACTATATAAGCCATGCTCTCACATTTGATTTGAATAAAACCTTAGTAATTGTAAGTTCAAAATCAGGATCTACAATTGAAACGGCTTCACAACGGGCATTTTTTGAAAAAGCATTTATAGATGCAAATTTAAAACCGACAGATCACATAATAATAGTTACGGATCCCGATTCACCACTCGATAAACAAGCGCGTGCAGGTGGATTCACAGTTGTAAATGCCGACCCACAAGTCGGAGGTCGTTTTAGCGCATTAAGTGCATTTGGATTAGTCCCGGCTTCACTCATTGGCGTGGATGTCTCGGTATTGCTCGATAATGCAAGTGAGACAAAGGCCGCCTTCTTAAAAGATTCGACGTTTGTTGTAGATATGGCATATGCAATCTCTTATCTATCTGGCCAATATATGTCTTACTCTGATAGTGGTTGCGATATGCCGGGTCTTAGCGATTGGGCCGAACAGTTAGTTGCCGAATCAACCGGAAAGAATCAAGTAGGACGTCTGCCGATAGTGGTTGAAGAGGGAATCAATAGTGAATTCTTTTCAATCGCATTCTATGGAGTGGCAGATTTAGTTCTCGAAACTGATCTTGCCTCGCAGTTCATCATTTGGGAGTGGGTCACAGCTCTAGTCGGTGCAGCCCTTGGAATCGATCCATTTAACCAACCAAATGTGACTGAGGCGAAAGAGGCGACTGCAGCGCTCTTACTTGAGTGGAATGGTGTTTTACCAGAGTTCTCTCCCGATGCCATCGATGGCACAGTAGAAATATTTGGTCAAGGTTCTACAATCGGCGATAGCCTCACACGTTTTATTGAGTTAATTCCCGAAGATGGTTATGTCGCAATAATGGCCTACTTAGATCGGCGCGATGATGCTGCGATTCTTGAACTTCGCTCTCTTCTATCCCAAAAATCTGGGCGGCCAGTAACTTTCGGTTGGGGTCCGCGTTTTCTACATTCAACGGGACAGTTCCACAAAGGCGGCCAGCAAAACGGTGCTTTCTTGCAAATTACAGGGGACGTAGATCGTGATTACGAAATTCCTGGTCAAAACTTTAGCTTCAAAACATTGATCGCCGCGCAGGCTTTAGGCGATGGAAGAGCGCTAACTTCAAGAAAATATCCTCTACTTCGATTGAATTTAACCAATCGAAACTTAGGAATTGCAGAAATACTTAAATCCCTTAAAACTAATTAATCATCTTCTCCGCGAAGTTTACGTAGGGCATCTTCAAGAAGACGTTCGCCCTCGGCGTCGGTACGACGCTCCTTTACATAGGCCAGGTGTGTCTTATATGGCTCATTTTTAATTGGATTTGGCGGATTATTGCGGTCGCGGCCGGCTGGGTAACCACACTTTGGGCAATCCCATTCAGCAGGAATTACAACGGTATCTTCAACGGCAAATGAAGGACGGACCTCGTGACCATTTGCACAAAAGTACGAAACGTAAGCGCGTGCGATCGAATCACCGCGCTCAGCCTCACCCATTGGTCCGGCACCGACACGACTTCCGCGAATTGCACTTGCCATTGACTACTCCTTAAAAAATAAATGGTCCGAAAAAAATTTACTTAAGTACAAGACTTAGAGCCACCACAAAAGCAAACCAGAGGCCACCGACCACAATTGTGATGCGGTCAAGGTTGCGCTCAACAACTGAGGAGCCACCGTAGTTAGATGAGACTCCACCACCAAAGAGGTCGGATAGTCCACTTCCCTTTCCCTTATGCAAAAGGACGAGAAGAATCATCAGAACGCTCGTAATAATGAGCAAGATGGAGAGAGTTAGTTTCACGGTTGGTAAACTCCTTGTTTCGTAGAGGGTAAGGATACCTTCAATTTGGTGGTCAGAACTACTTAAACCTGAGCGTAGAACTTCACAATCTTTGCAAACTCTTCAGGATCTAGGCTTGCGCCGCCAACAAGTGCCCCATCTACATCGGGTTTAGCCATGATTTCAACGACGTTTGAGGATTTCACTGACCCGCCATAGAGAATTCTCATGGCCGCAGCGATTTCAGGTGAAGCGATATTTTCAACCTCTTCACGAATTGCAGCACAGACCTCTTGAGCATCCTCTGGAGTTGCGACTTTTCCGGTCCCAATAGCCCACACTGGTTCGTATGCGATAACAATCTTCCTTAACTCTGGCTTAGTTAAACCCTCTAACCCACCGCGGAT
The DNA here is from genome assembly GCA_030681675.1 of Candidatus Planktophila sp. Classification (NCBI taxonomy): domain Bacteria; kingdom Bacillati; phylum Actinomycetota; class Actinomycetes; order Candidatus Nanopelagicales; family Candidatus Nanopelagicaceae; genus Candidatus Planktophila; species Candidatus Planktophila sp. The sequence goes on along the minus strand of JAUXRP010000011.1, from coordinate 11,873 downwards.
CTGACGAATGACATGAGAGACATGTGCTCCAGATTCTCGTACGGCAAGCTCTTCACCGACACAGAAAATCGGAGCCATCTCATGGGCAAGCGCGGCTTTAATTTTGCGGTTGATGAGGGCATCGCTTTCTGAGTGGATTGAACGTCGCTCTGAATGTCCAACTAGAACATACGTGCATCCGAGTTTGTGCAACATCGACCCAGAGATATCACCAGTGAATGCGCCACTTGCTTCAGGTGAGAGATCTTGAGCACCGTAGCCCAAACGCAAGCGATCACCATCGATTAACGTTTGAATTGAACGTATATCGGTAAATGGCGGGATGATCGCCACATCAACTGCGTCATAATCTTTATCATCGAGTGAATAGACGAGTTTCTGTGCAACAGCAATCGCCTCAAGATGATTTAAATTCATCTTCCAGTTACCTGCCATCAATGGTTTACGCATTGTGCTCCCTATAACCCTAAAGCTAATAGGCCAGGAAGTTCCTTGCCCTCAAGATACTCAAGTGATGCTCCGCCACCGGTAGAAATATAGCCAAAATCGCTGTCGGCAAAGCCAAGAGCTCGAACTGCCGCCGCTGAATCGCCACCACCCACAACAGATATTCCTGAAACTTTAGTAAGCGCCATTGCAACGGTTTTGGTACCCGCAGCAAAGTTTGGAAACTCGAACACACCCATAGGTCCATTCCAAAAGACGGTTGCACATTTTTCAATTTCATCTGCAAATGCCGCGGCAGAAACAGGACCGATATCTAACCCCATGTGATCGGCTGGAATATTCTCGACGGAGACTAACGTTGGGAGCGCATCTGCACTAAATTGCGAAGCCACGAGAATATCTGAAGGAAGTAAGAGTTTTACACCCTTCTCGTCCGCCCTTTTAATCAGCGCTTTCACACCATCAATCATCTCTATCTCTACTAAGGATGTGCCGATCTCTTTACCGAGCGCGGCTAGAAAAGTGAAAACCATTCCTCCGCCAATTGCTAAAGTATCGACCTTGTCTAATAGATTTTCGATAACACCTAATTTGTCTGACACTTTCGCACCACCCAGAACAACTCCATACGGACGTTCAGGATTGTGAGTTAATTTTTTTAAAACCTCGACTTCAGCTTCAACGAGTAATCCCGGAGCGTGCGGCAAAAGCTGTGGTAAGTCAAAGACCGATGCATGTTTGCGATGTACCGCACCAAAACCATCGCCTACATAAACATCGGCAAGATCTGCCAATTGTGTGGCAAAAACTAGTCGCTCACTCTCATCCTTGCTGGTCTCTGCTGGGTTAAAGCGAATATTTTCAAGAAGCAGGATTTCTCCGGCTTTTAATGAATGTACAGCTTGGCTAACCTCCACATTGCCAGCATTTCCTAAGAAGAGAATCTGCTGGTCAAGAAGTTCACCCAAGCGTCTCGCTACTGGCGCTAATGAAAACTCTGACAGGTTTTCGCCCTTAGGTCGACCTAGGTGCGCAGCAATTACAAGTGATGCACCTTTACTGAGCAAGAGCGAAATAGTAGGAAGCGAGGCTTTAATCCGGCCATCATCTTTTATAACTCCATTTTTTAACGGAACATTTAGATCACACCGAAGAAAGACCCGCTTACTCGCTACATCAAAAAAATCAAGGGATGACATTAAAGAGTTTTGCCAACATAACTTATTAAGTCGACGAGACGGTTTGAGTAACCCCACTCATTGTCATACCAACCAACAATCTTTACTTGATTGCCGATTACCTTAGTTAATCCAGAATCGAAGATACAAGAGGATGGATCTGTAACGATATCGGAGGAGACGATTGGATCTTCGGTGTACGACAAGTAGCCTTTGAGCGCGCCATTAGCCGCCGCTTTCATGGCGGCGTTAATCTCGGCTACAGTTGCCTCTTTTGCAAGCTCCACAGTCAAATCAGTTGCCGAACCAGTTGGAAGAGGAACTCGCATGGCATAGCCATCGAGTTTGCCCTTGAGCTCTGGCAAGACAAGTGAAATTGCCTTGGCAGCTCCTGTAGAAGTTGGAATCATATTTATTGCAGCTGCACGCGCACGTCGAAGATCCTTATGTGGAAAATCTAGGATTACTTGATCATTGGTATATGCATGAATTGTGGTCATTAAACCTTTTACAATGCCCCAATTGTCGTTAAGCACCTTGGCCATCGGTGCAAGGCAGTTAGTGGTGCATGAGGCATTTGAAATAATGTGATGGGTAGCAGGGTCATATTTTTCATGGTTCACACCCATCACGATGGTAATGTCTTCATCACTTGCTGGTGCAGAAATAATTACCTTCTTTGCTCCTGCGCTGATGTGCTTTCCAGCATCGGCCGCCTTTGTGAAATGTCCGGTTGATTCAAGAACCACATCTGCCTTCAATAACGCCCACGGTAAGTTTGCAGGATCGCGCTCAGAGAAAACTTTGATGGTCTTTCCATCGACCGTAATAGAATCCTCGGTGAAAGTGACCTCAAGACCCAATCGGCCGAGGATGGAGTCGTACTTGAGAAGATGAGCTAGGGTCTCATTGGGTGTGAGATCGTTAATTCCGACGATATTTATCTCTGGATTTGTCAGAGCTGCACGAAAGAAGTTGCGTCCGATTCGTCCAAAACCATTAATTCCGACATTAATCATGAAATCTGTCCTTGCTACTTAAGGGGCTAGAAATAAATAAGCCCAACCGTTGGATGTGTAGTAAAACTGCCACAACGTTGGGGTCTTGTGGGTAATCCTAGCAGTGGCTATCTGCTGAATTTTTCGCAGATTCTCGGTGAATCCCGGCCGCCTTAATTCAATAAATCAGGGGAAAGGCCGCTTTCAGTATCTGGAACTCCAAGTTCACCTGCACGTTTATCGGCCATTGCAAGCAATCGCCGGATTCGACCCGCGATAGCATCTTTAGTCATGGGCGGTACTGCTAAGGAGCCGAGCTCTTCAAGGGATGCCTGGCCATGGTTAATTCGCAACTCCCCCGCCTCTTTCAAATGGGCAGGAATTGTTGCGCCGAGGATCTCCATGGCACGGGCAACCCGGGCCGATGCAGCAACGGCCGCTCGCGCTGAGCGCCGAAGATTTGCATCATCGAAGTTAGCGAGGCGATTGGCAGTTGCCCGAACCTCTCGGCGCATCCGACGCTCCTCCCAAGCAAGAACTGATTCATGTGCACCCAAGCGTGTAAGTAATACTCCGATGGCATCTCCATCTCGAATCACAACTCGATCAACTCCGCGAACCTCTCGCGCCTTTGCAACAATTCCCATGCGACGCGCAGCGCCAACAAGTGCTAATGCCGCTTCTGGTCCTGGACATGTGATCTCCAACGACGATGAGCGTCCAGGTTCGGTCAGTGAGCCATGCGCAATAAATGCTCCACGCCACGCCGCTTCAGAATCACAAATTGCGGCAGAGACTACTTGGGGCGGAAGTCCTCGTACAGGTCGACCATGGGAATCTACGAGTCCGGTCTGCCTGGCCAATGAATCTCCAGCCTCAATGACACGAACAACATAACGAGAGCCTTTACGCAAACCCCCTGAAGAGAGAACAGCTAAATCAGAGCCATGGCCATAAATATCGGCGATGTCTTTGCGCAATCGACGTGCACTCTGGGATGTATCTAACTCAACTTCAATCAAAATCTTTCCCGCAGCGATATGTAATCCACCAGCAAAGCGAAGAAGAGATGAGACTTCGGCCTTTCTACAACATGGTTTCGTAATAGAGATTCGACTGAGTTCGTCTTTAACCGCTGCCGTCATTGCCATGGGACTATCCAACCAAACTTTGGCGCATAATGTGGCCCAAATGAAGGGCTAATCGAGTGACATCGTGATGGATGCTTCCGGGTGCCTTTCGAATATCTACGGCAACTACCTGTCCACCTAGTTTTCGAGCAATTGCTGCCAAGGCGGGCTCATCTCGGACAACACAGGTATCGACTAAGAAATAATCTATTTTTAACTCTGGAGCATATCGTGCAAAGAACTCAAGGTGCTCTTCAGGAGTAGATCCAGCAAACTCTTCGCCAGGTGTATTAGCGTGGGCATCTAGATTTAGAATCATTATCTTCTTGGCCGTAGTTCTCATTAAAGCATCTAACTGCATCGGAACTAACAAATGCGGCATAACACTTGAAAACCAAGAGCCAGGACCCATTGTAATCCAGTCAGCTTCTCGAATTGCAGTGAGCGCCTCAATTCGTGCTGGTGGATTTTCGGGGATAACACGAAGGGATTCAATACGACCACGCGCAGTGGCAACCTCTTTTTGCCCTCTAATGAGAATTCGACCGGTTGATGTATTAAAACTCGCCTCAATATCTAAAGGAACTGCCGCCATAGGTAGGACTCGACCAATAACTTTTAAAAGTGAACCAACTCGATCTAGACCAATAACTGGGTCCTCGTCTTGGCTCCATAGTGAGGCCAGAAGTAAATTACCCATGGCATGTCCATTGAGCGCACCATTACTCACGAAACGCATCTGCATAATGTCGGCCCAGGTCCGACCCCATTCATCATCGGCACATAGTGCAGCTAAAGCCATTCTCAAATCCCCGGGAGGAAAAATTAGGAATTCCTCTCGCAATCGTCCGCTTGAACCACCATTATCGGCAACTGTAACAATTGCCGTAATTTCTGTGGTGATTTCGCGCAAAGCCGATAGCACTGCCGCTAAGCCATGACCGCCACCGAGAGCGACAACTTTGCTCACAGTTATTCGCGTCCCACATCTCGGTGAGTGGGATAAGCAGATAGACCTATGTCGAGAGCGTTCAGTTGTTTAGAGATCTCCTGCGTAATTGCAACACTGCGATGTTTTCCACCTGTGCACCCAACGGAGATTGTCAGATACTTTTTACCTTCATGCATATATCCAGGAATCATTGATGCAACTAATGCCACGTAGTTTTTAACAAACTCTTCCACACCAGTATTTCTCAAAACTTTTTCGCTCACTTGTGCAGTTAAACCTGTCAATGCTCGAAGCTCTGGAATCCAGTGAGGGTTAGGAATGAAACGACAATCCAATACTAAATCAGAGTCAACTGGGATTCCATATTTATATCCAAAAGAGAGAACGTTGATTCGAACTCCCTGTATTTTTCCTCCTCCAAAAATCTCTCCGATGCGTTTTTCCAATTGATGTACATTCAAATTTGAAGTATCAATTGTTATGTCGCACTGAGCCCTTAAATCATCTAACTTTTCGCGCTCTCTTGCAATACCATCAACGATTCGATCACTACCTTGAAGTGGATGAGGTCTGCGCGTAGATTCAAAGCGTTGTACTAATGCTTGATCTGTTGCATCCAAAAAGACCAAACGGTAATTAAAACCATTCTTCTTAAGCTCTTCCAGCGCTTGTTTTAACTCGTCAAAAAAACGACCCCCACGCACATCGACAACGACGGCGTACTCTTTACCATCTGGCCCGGTGCCTTTGCTTACTAGCGCTGGCAACAAAGATGGTGGCAGATTATCTACGACGTACCATCCCAAATCCTCTAAGGCATGAGCAACAGTTGAGCGACCAGCACCTGACATGCCGGTTAAAACTAAGATCTCATTGCTATTCATGGGTTAATCCTCTTACCTCTGTCAAGCACCGCTTGCTCATTAATGATTTCTGGCCCACTGATGATTTCGCCCGTTGTGGTATCTACCTTTTGCGATGTTATGGAATTCAAATGCTCCTCAATGATCGATGCAGTTCTAATTCCGATACCGGGCGTTGCTGCAATCTCCTCTCGACTGGCTTTTCGAATTGCCGCCACCGACCCAAAGCGCTCAAGTAATGCACCACGGCGAATCTGGCCCAGCTGCGGAATCTCATCTAAAACTGATTCCAACATAATCTTTGAACGTCTCGAACGGTGAAAAGTAATGGCGAATCGATGTGCTTCATCCCGAATTCGTTGCAAGAGATAGAGGCCTTCACTTGATCTAGGCAGGATTAATGGATCGGGTGAGCCGGGAAGCCAGACTTCTTCTAGCCGCTTAGCCAATCCACACAAGGCAATATCTGTAATGCCAAGTTCACTCAGCGCGCGGGCGGCGGCGTTAACCTGTTGCGCACCGCCATCGACAACGATGAGTTGAGGCGGATATGAAAACTTACTCATCTTTCCTCCTAGCTCTGCCACCTCAGCCGTATCTACCGCTCGATCATCAATGAGACGCTTTAATCTGCGAGTAATCACTTGATGCATCGCACGAGTGTCATCAAAACCTTCGTCAGTATTAATGATGAATCTGCGATACTCACTTTTCTTAGCGAGTCCATCTTCAAATACGACCATCGATGCGACTACAGAAGTACCCGAAATGTTTGAGATATCGAAACACTCTATGCGAAGCGGAGGTTTTGCAAGATTCAGAGCCTGCTCTATCTCTATCAACGCTTTACCACTCACTGCGGCATCGGTTGAGCGCTTGCTTAAAAACTGGATAAGCGAATATTGAGCGTTACGTTTAACAGTTGCTAAGAGCTCAACCTTTTCTCCGCGCTGTGGAACTTTGATATCGACCTTAGTCGAACCTATTCCACCAAGCCACTGCTCTAACTGTTCCTTATCAGCTGGGTCCGAGTTGATATAAATATTGCGTGGAACCGGAATTGCTCCAGTTCCATAGATTGAGTACAACAGTGCGGTTAATTCATCTTGGCCTTCAAGTGCCATCTCTTGATCAACTATCCAAGATCGAGAACCCTTCACTGATCCGCGTTGCATTGAAAAGATAGAGCCTGCGGCATGGAAACCATCGTGATAGATAGAGATGAAATCGCCATCTAGATCATCCGAGAAATTACCTTCGGTTGATTTTTGCGCCTTCACAAATGATTCGATCTGATCTCTAAGACGCGCCGCTCTTTCAAACTCCTCATTGGCTGCGGCTTCACTCATCTCCTCATGCAACTTGGGCAGGATATTTTCCATCCCGGACTCCATGAACTCATTGAGTCGTTCAGCCAATTTCTTGTGATCCTCTTTTGAGATCCAGCCAACGCATGGTGCAGCACATTTACCGATGTCGCCTAGCAGGCACTGCCTTTTGCTGCGTTGTGCACGTGTGAAGTTTGAAGACGAGCATGATCTGACCGGAAAAACCTTGAGTAGGACTTCGAATGTGTTTCGAAGCGCCCACGCATTTGTATACGGACCAAAGTACTTCAACCCAGGTCGCTTGTCTTTGCGGGTAATGAAAATCAATGGATATTCATCATTGAGGGACAACGCCAAATAAGGATAAGACTTGTCATCTTTGAATTGAACGTTGTACTTTGGTTGATACTGCTTGATCCAACTAAACTCCAGCGCCAACGCCTCTAGCTCCGTACTGACAATTGTCCAATCAACACGAACAGCTTCATGAACCATGCGATGCGTCTTGGTAGCCAAATTTGCCTGGAAGTAATTACTGAGGCGATTTTTTAAACTCTTTGCCTTTCCTACGTAAATCACTTTGTCTTGTTTGTTATAAAAGCGGTACACGCCAGGGTGTTCGGGAATGTTGCTTGGCCGATAACTTTGAGGATTTGCCATGGCCTTACTTCTTAACTGCTACTTTTCGGTTCGTAGCAAGCATCGGTGCTAAATATTGACCCGTATAGCTAGCGCCCACTTGCGCTACATCCTCAGGTGTTCCTTCTGCTACTACTAATCCCCCTCGGAATCCACCCTCAGGCCCCATATCTATCACCCAATCTGAGGACTTAATAACATCTAGATTGTGCTCAATCACAATGACTGTATTTCCAGTATCGACAAGACGATTGAGAACGATAAGAAGCTTGCTTACATCCTCAAAATGAAGGCCGGTAGTTGGTTCGTCTAAAACATATATTGTGCGGCCAGTTGAACGGCGCTGCAATTCGGTAGCCAATTTCACACGTTGAGCTTCGCCACCTGAAAGCGTGGGTGCCGACTGACCTAAGCGCACATATCCGAGTCCAACATCATTGAGGGTCTTTAAGAACCTGGCGATGGTTGGAACAGATTCAAAGAAGTTATAAGCCTCTTCAATAGACATATTGAGGACATCGGCGATTGTCTTGCCCTTGTAGTGAACCTCTAAGGTTTCGCGGTTATATCGCGCACCATGGCATACCTCGCACGGCACATAAACATCGGGTAGGAAGTTCATTTCAATTGTTATCGTGCCATCGCCCGAACAGTTTTCGCACCGCCCGCCTTTGACGTTAAATGAAAAACGTCCCTGCAGGTAGCCACGGATCTTAGCTTCAGTAGTTTCGGCGAATAGGGCTCGAACTTTGTCAAAGAGACCTGTGTACGTTGCTGGATTTGATCGCGGGGTTCGACCAATTGGAGATTGATCAACGTGCACAACTTTATCGAGAAGTTCAATTCCAGTAACGCTGCGATGTCGACCCGGAACTAAACGCGCACCGTTGAGTTTGTTGGCAAGAGTTGTGTACAAAATATCGTTTACGAGCGTTGATTTACCAGATCCGCTGACACCGGTGACTGAGACAAATACGCTGAGTGGGATCTGCACATCAATGTTCTGCAAGTTATTCTCTTTTGCACCTTTGACGGTTAACATACGTTTAGTATCAATTGGCCGGCGCACTTCTGGAATTGAGATTGACTTTCGGCCTGATAAATATGCACCGGTGATTGATTCTTTAGATGCAATCAACTCTTCATAGCTGCCAGATACAACTACATGGCCGCCATGCTCACCAGCGCCGGGACCAATATCTACGATCCAGTCGGCGGTGCGAATAGTCTCCTCATCGTGTTCGACAACGATTAAAGTATTTCCTAGGTCTCGCAGATGTGTGAGTGTTTCAATTAAGCGACGGTTGTCGCGCTGGTGCAGACCAATACTCGGTTCATCTAGAACATAGAGAACGCCAACTAGCCCACTGCCAATCTGAGTGGCCAAACGAATTCTCTGTGCCTCTCCCCCAGAAAGTGTGGCAGCAGGGCGAGCAAGGGATAGGTAGTCCAGACCGACATCGAGGAGAAACCCCAAGCGGGCGTGGACTTCTTTCATCACGCGCTCTGCAATCTGAGCCTCGCGCTTGGTTAGTTTGATGTTTTTTAGAAACTCGGAGCACTCTGAAATTGAAAGTTCCGTTATTTCGGAGATGTTCTTATTGCCGATTGTTACTGCTAGTACTTCGGGTTTTAATCTCGCCCCTGAACATACGTTGCAGGGAATCTGACGCATGTAGGCCTCATATTTATCGCGACTATAGTCACTATCTGTTTCGGAGTGACGACGATGAATAAATGGAACGACGCCTTCAAATCCGGTGGTGTAGTTCTTAGTTCCGTATCGCCCTTTATATTTCATCTTGATTTCATACTCATAGCCATTGATAATGGCCTCTCTAGCCTTTACGGAAATCTTTTTCCATGGGATATCCAACGAGAAAGGCATATCTTTTGCCAGGGCTTCCAGCAATCGCAAGAAATAATCCGATGACTGCCCACCTGACCACGGTGCAATTGCGCCATCATTAATAGAAATTGAGTCGTCAGGAATTATGAGATCTTCGTCTACCTCTAGCTTTGTACCGATGCCAGAGCATTCGGGGCAGGCACCGAAAGGTGAATTAAAAGAAAATGACCGGGGTTCTAACTCTTCAAAGGACAAGTTGCAGCCATGGCACGCTAAGTGCTCACTGAAGGTGCGCTCTTTATCTTCCGACTTCGAATCTACAAAATCCAAGATGACGATTCCGGATGCCAATTTCAGAGCAGTTTCAATTGAATCCGTAAGCCGAGTTTTGCTTTCAACTTTGGCAGTTAAGCGATCTACAACTATTTCGATAGTGTGCTTTTCCTGTTTTTTCAACTTTGGAACATCGGTCAGCGCTACGACCGTGCCATCGACACGTGCGCGTGAATAACCTTGTGTTATTAATTCGGCGAAGAGATCAACAAATTCACCTTTACGAGCACGAACCACAGGAGCCAGTACTTGAAACTTCGTTGTTGGTGGCATTGCCAAAATTTGGTCAACGATCTGCTGTGGTGATTGGCGAGAGACAGCTCTGCCGCAGTTAGGACAGTGCGGGCGCCCCGCACGAGCAAAGAGAAGGCGGAGGTAGTCATAGACCTCGGTAATTGTGCCAACGGTTGAGCGGGGATTTCGGTTAGTGGATTTTTGATCGATAGAGACGGCAGGCGATAATCCCTCAATAAAATCAACATCGGGCTTGTCCATCTGACCCAAAAATTGGCGAGCGTAGGCAGAGAGAGATTCAACGTAGCGGCGCTGACCTTCAGCAAAAATCGTGTCAAAGGCCAACGATGATTTACCCGAGCCAGATAGTCCAGTAAATACGATTAGTGAATTGCGTGGAAGCTCTATTGAAACATCTTTAAGATTGTGTTCTCGTGCTCCACGTACGACTAGTTTTTCAATACTCACTAGACCCCTGCCTCTTCCATTGAGCGAAGCTCGCGTTTCAAAATCTTAATCTCATCACGCAGACGCGCAGCGACTTCGAACTGAAGTTCGGCTGCAGCATTCTTCATTTGATCAGTGAGGGAGCCTATCAACGCCATTAGATCTTGTCGCGGAAGGGAGATAGCTCCCTTTGTATAGAGTCCAACTGACGTTGACTGCTTCTGGTTAGCTTTCTTGCTTGTAGCCAATATCTCGTCTGTATCTTCGGATTCTCGGTTAATGAGATCGGTGATGTCGGCAATTTTCTTCCGCAATGGTTGCGGATCGACACCGCGTTCTAGATTGTAGGCAACTTGTTTGGCACGTCGGCGATTGGTCTCATCAATAGCTTTAGCCATTGAATCTGTAATGTTGTCGGCATACATATGTACTTCACCGGACACATTTCGAGCGGCACGTCCAATAGTCTGAATAAGCGAGGTTGCAGATCGCAAGAAACCCTCTTTATCTGCATCTAAAATCGCAACGAGTGAAACTTCAGGCAGATCCAACCCCTCTCGAAGCAAGTTAATTCCAATTAAAACATCGTATTCACCTGTACGCAGTTCGCGCAGAAGTTCTACACGACGCAAAGTGTCTACTTCAGAGTGTAGGTAGCGAACACGTACACCTTTTTCCTGCATAAATTCCGTGAGATCCTCTGACATTTTTTTAGTCAATGTTGTGACTAATACTCGTTCATTCTTTTCGGCGCGAATCGAAATTTCATGCAATAGATCATCAATTTGGCCCTTAATTGGCTTTATTACGATTTGGGGATCTACTAATCCAGTTGGCCGAATCACTTGTTCTACTACATCGCCATTAACTTTTGCCATCTCATACTTACCAGGGGTGGCAGAAAGGTAGAGCTTTTGGCCGGTGCGTTCTAAAAACTCCGGAAACTTAAGTGGTCGGTTATCTAAAGCGCTCGGCAAACGAAAGCCATGTTCAACAAGAGTTCGCTTTCTAGAGGCATCGCCTTCGAACATTGCACCGAGTTGGGGAACGGTCACATGGCTTTCATCGATGACAACTAGAAAATCCTCTGGGAAGTAATCCAGTAAACAGTTTGGTGCAGATCCGGCTGCCCGCCCATCTAAATGCCGTGAATAGTTTTCAATTCCACTGCAAAAACCAATCTGTTCCATCATTTCAACATCAAATGTAGTACGCATCCGCAAACGTTGGGCTTCAAGTAACTTGCCCTGATTTTCAAAGGTTTTCAACTGAATCTGTAGCTCGTCTTCAATATCACCAATAGAGCGTTTAATTGTCTCAGGACCGGCGGCATAGTGAGTTGCTGGAAAAATATACATCTCCGTTTCATCCCGAATTATTTCGCCAGTCAGTGGGTGCAAAGTTGAGATTTTTTCAATCTCATCTCCAAACATCTCAATGCGAATTGCCAGCTCTTCATACATTGGAATGATTTC
>JAUXRP010000010.1 GCA_030681675.1 Candidatus Planktophila sp. | reverse complement strand
TACATTGAATTATTGGCAATGTGAACGGCTTCTTCTTCGGTGTCGAAAGCGATTACTGAGAGAACGGGACCAAATATTTCCTCCTGCGCTAATGCATCATCGGGGGAAATCTCGCTAAAGACAACAGGAGATAACCAAAATCCATCCGTCTCAAAAGTGGAACTTTTCAGTGCCTCTTGCAGATTTCTTGACCGTGCCGATTCAATATGCGAATTTATTGTGCTCAACTGTTTAGCGCTTGCAATAGGTCCCATTTGAGTCAAAGGATCAAAAGGATCTCCCACTTTGATTTCTTGCAGAATCTCTATGACTCGATTGGTAATTGAGTGCTGGATGGATCTTTGGAGTAGTAGACGAGTTGGGGCAGTACACATTTGTCCAGAGTTAAATCGAATTCCCCATGCTGCCGCTTGTGCCGCAGCCTCTAAATTAGGAGCATCCGCGAAAACAATGTTTGCAGACTTTCCGCCTAACTCGAGCCACACATGCTTTAAGTTAGAGTCGGCTGAATAGTGTAAAAATTGTCGGCCTGTTGCGGTCGAACCAGTAAAAGCAAGTGCATCAACATCATTGTGAACTCCAAGTGCCTTACCAGCTTCGGTTCCAAGGCCAGTAACGACATTTATTACTCCAGCAGGAATCCCGGATTCAAGTGCCAATTCGGCAAGTCGAAGAACCGATAAAGAAGAGATTTCCGAAGGTTTTATTACTAACGTACAACCAACTGCCAATGCTGGCGCAATCTTCCATCCCGTTAACGTCAATGGAAAATTCCACGGAGTAACTACTCCAACTACGCCAACGGGTTCCCGTGTGATAAGAGCTAAGGCGTTTTCACCAACATGCGGAACCTCATCATAAATTTTGTCTGCCAACTCTGCAAACCACCGAATCGTGCGTATCAGAGCGTTTAATTCAATACCCCATGAGTCACTTATTGGTTTGCCCATTTCAAGAGTGACCAACGCTGCAAGTTCATCTCGGTGGCTTTCAATCGTGTCCGCAAATTTCAACATGTGCTCTTTGCGTTCGCGCGGAGCCAACCTTGGCCAGGGTCCATTATCAAAAGCTTCGCGTGCTACAGCAACCGCCAGATCTATTTCAATCTCGGTGCCCTGAGCAATATTTGTCACTATCTTGCCAGTGGCGGGATTTACAACTGCCATTTGTTGAGAGCTAGTAATTCTCTCGACACCGACAATATGCGTTGTCGGAAATTTCAATGTGGCGACAAAACTATGCCACATTTCAGCAGAATCAAACAATTCGCTGCCTCCTTAATCTATTAAAAGGATCGTTGCAATCCCGAGAGAGGAACCGATGTTACTTGGCGCTACGAGAAATCTTGAGTAAGAGATTCATGCTTGCTCTTTGAGATTGTTGCCACCAAATATCCGAAAGCCATCGCAATAAACGGAACAAGAATCAAAAACCATCCTAAACTAGAAAGTTTCCACACACTTTCAGGAAGTGATGGATCAATACCTGAGGGAACGGTACCCGCTAGAAGATTAAATCTGGCCATCAATAGATACAACCCGCCTCCGAGAAGTACTACCGATGCGATTGGTGCAATCTTAGTTTTCCAGATATTTTGATTGTTCATAGTAGAGAAGTATTTAACAACTGCGAGCGAGACTAGAATCTCAACAGCACCAATTGAAATAACAGCGATACCGCTCATCCAACTAAATAGTTTTGTAAAGGGATCGAGGTTTCCCGCTGCGAAAATAACAATAACTGCCGCCGCAATTATCGATGTCATAAATGATGCGTTCTGAGGCGCTCCCCAGTTATTAGTTTTTGCAAAATTTTTCGGCATGACACCGGCTCGCCCCATGGCAAAGAAGTAGCGGCTGGCGGCATTTTGAAAAGCAAGCAAGCCAGCAAAGAGCGAGGTAACAACCAGGATTTTCATTAAATCAACGATTCCTGATCCAACAAATTGACCCGAAAGGCTAAAAAGAACATTAGCTGGATCAGCAAGCGGTGCACCATCTATCGAACTTCTGCTAACAATCTCATCCATCAACTTCGAATGACCCATTCCGACTACCATTGCAAATGAGACAACCGCAAATATCGCCGAAATTGCGATGATTGAGTAATACGTTGCGCGAGGAACATCACGCTTAGGATTTCGAGATTCTTCACCATAAATCGCCGTGGCTTCGAAACCAATAAATGAAGCGAAGGCAAAAGCTAGAGCAATGCCAGCTGGTCCTGAAAAACCACCGGCAAATACTGTCGAAGGATTAAATGAGCCCCAAATATTTATCGATTCAGGACCTCCTTTAATAAAAATTGCAAGTGCTGTAACTAGAAGTGAGAGTATTTCAAAAATAAGTAGAGCTCCTAGGATTTTTGCTCCAACATCAACACTTAGAACTGATAAAATAGTTGCAATCACAAGTCCGATGAGAGACCAGACATACCAATTCAGATTAACGCCATACTCGGCCATTGTTAGATTCATGACAAGACCGAAGAAACCATAGATTGCAAGCTGGATGGTCAAGTAACCGACGAGTGAGGCATAAGCGGCCGATACGCCAGCTCTGAGACCCAAACCTTTTCCTACAAATGCGAAAAATGCTCCGGCGTTTGTTACGTGATGGCTCATTGATGCATATCCAATTGAGAAAATCAACAGTGTTATTCCTGCTGCGAGATAAGCTCCAGGTGTTGCGGCGCCATTGCCTAATAACATTGCAACAGGAACTGCACCAGTCATTCCAACTAAAGGCGCAGAAGCGGCCACTACAAAGAAAACAATTCCAAAAACACCAAGGCGTCCTTTACGAAGCATCGAACTTTGTTCAGGCATGTACTCTCCTTTTAACGATTCATTAATTGTTCACATCTAAAGCAATTTCCGATAGAGTGACGCGTCTTACTTCTATTGTCAAGCATTTTCGGGTGCTTTTCTGAAGAGTTACAAGTTAATAAAAGTTCGCAAGACCTAAAGAAAGGAGTGCGCCGCAGAATGTCAAGCTTGAAGGGTTTTTTAGCGCCTCAAACTCCTATAGGCAAGAGTGCAATCGTGCCTGATATGCCTTGGTTTTATTCTGGAAACTTAATCACTGTCGAATACCGAACCAATCCAAAGAATATTAAAACCTTGCTTCCGACAGGGGTTGACTTAGTCGATGAAGATCCCGGAGCAGTTGCTTTTATTTGGGCCGATTGGCAAAGCTGTTCAGAGTCAAAAGAAGAACTTCTTGATCCCGTTCGCTCTCAATATCTTGAAGCATTCGTTGTTGTACGTTGCAAATATGAAGGAGTTACCTATAGTCGCTGCGTAGCAATCTGGGTGACTAAGGATTTTGCAATTGCACGCGGGTGGTTCCAAGGATATCCAAAAAAACTCGGGTCGATAGCGGTAACTCGAATTTTTACTCGCGGGAAAGCTACAGCAAAACTAGAGCCTGGTTCACAACTCGGCGCAAGCGTTGCCGCCTATGATTACAGACTTGCGACGGCGCGAGTTACTTTAATTGGGCCCTCTAAAACTAATGGTTTTGTAAATGGCCATCCAATGTTGCATAACCGGTGGGTGCCATCGATAACCCCAGGGTTAGGCAACTCCCTTGATCAACTTATTACGATGGGTGGTGTCGATTTAGATTTAGGAGAACCTTGGTACGGTTCGGCCGAACTCGAACTCTTAGACTCCCCATGGGACGAGTTATCCTCGATTCTTCCGGTAGAAGAAATTATTGGTGGCTATTACCGTGAAATAGGAGTCACTTTCAACGGCGGGAAATTACTTTTGGATAAATCTAACTCTAAAGTTTAAAATCACTAGAAACGTAGTAGATATTCATCTAGCTCCCATTGGGTGACGTCCCGTGTCTCAGGATCAGCGACGCTCTTCTCATATCGCTCAATTTCATCGCGCTTTAAAGCCAAAAATATCCCAATCAGTTCGCTAGAAAGATAAGTCTTAATGTTCTCGTTGGCACTTAATGCATCAAGGGCCTCTTTAAATGACATCGGCAGAACTGGTGCCGACTCATTTTCATACGCCATTCCTACTGCCGGTTCAGGGCAAGAAAGTTTACGATTAATCCCATCAAGTCCCGCCGCCAGAATTACTGCAATGATCAAGTATGGATTTGCCGCGCCATCTCCCACGCGTACTTCTAGGCGAGTTCCGGCTTCGCGCTCTGGTGGAATACGGACCATGCAACTGCGATTATCAAACCCCCAGTTTGCCCGGTAAGGCGCCAAGGTATCTGGTCCAAGCCGCTTGAAGGAATTAACAGTCGGATTAGATAAAGCAGTAATGGCTGCAGCATTTTCTAATATGCCCGCAATCATATGTTGGGCAACGCTTGAAAGTCCTCGGTTGCCATCATGCATGACATTTTTGCCATGAATATTTTCAACAGAGAAGTGTAAATGAAATCCGCTACCACCCTCATCTGACCAAGGCTTTCCAATAAATGTTGCAATTTTATTTTCCTTAAGCACCATATCCTTTATTGCAGTTTTGAAAATAAAAGTGCGATCGGCAGCATCAAGTGCCTCGGAATGCCAAAGGTTTATTTCATATTGACTTGGGCTGAATTCATGATTGGCTGCGACGACGCCAATATTCATTTCATCTAGACGTCGAAGAATCCGCAGGAAGGTGCCATCAGGGTCAACCATAGGTCCTGTTGTATAAACCAGACCAATATTTTCATGCGCACGGGAATACTTTCCATCAACGCACTTTGCAATATAAAATTCGAGTTCAGGTCCAACAACTGGGACGAGTCCAATCTTTGCGTATTGTGCAATAATTTTTTTCAAGATAGTTCTTGGAGCAAAAAGATTTTCCGACAAATCCGGATTATATGCATCGACAATTACACAAGCCATGCCCGGCTCGTACGAAAGATTTTTGATTGTTTTCGGATTTAACATAGTTATGAAATCTTGTAAACCATCAGAAACAATGCTTTCGGCATCCAGTACGTCACCCCTATTAGTAGTAACCCAGACTCCTTGGCAAAAGGCAGGACCATGCTTAACGCCTCTTTCCAATTCTGATGTCAAGACATATTTTGATCGAGTTGTACCAAGTACATCTGCGAACATAATTCGAAGGATATCTAAACCTTCTTTTTCAAGTCTCTCTCGAATCTCATGTATTGCATTTGACATTGATACTCCCTGTTAAAATAAGCTTCTACTCATTTAGTTCTTAACGGTATCCTAAGACCGCACTGAGGAAGCAGTAGTAATGCTAATTCCTAAGGCATTTATTTGGCTAGTGTAGGTGCACTTTTACCGGCATCCGCTTGACTCCATGCACAAAATTCGATCGTAAAAAATCAATCGGTCCAGTAATCTCCATACTATCAATTCGAGTCACTAAGTCTTCAAACATAATACGTAGTTCAATTCGAGCTAAGGCGTTGCCGAGACACATATGCGGGCCTCCGCGACCAAATGTCATATGCTCATTTGGATTCCTTGCCACATCAAAAATATTTGCATTCTCGAAAATTTCTGGATCACGATTTCCAGAAGCAAACCAGGTAACTACTTTATCGCCAGCCCGAATAACCTTGCCGTGCATTTGGACATCTTTGGTGGCCGTACGACGGAAATGATAGACAGGGCTGGCGTATCGGAGGAACTCTTCAACTGCCCAAGGTATTAATTCAGGATTTTCCTGCAACCTTTGTAATTGTGCAGGGTGCCTGATCAAATTCATCATGGTATGTGAAATAGTGTGGCGTGTTGTCTCATTCCCCGCCACTACCAGTAATAGAAAGTTAGTATGAAAATCTCTTTCGGAGAGAGGAATTCCATCTCGCATCTCTCCATTAATTAGTACAGAGACTAAATCAGTTCCATCCTTGCCACGACGATCTTTGGCGAGTGCATCTCCATAAGAAAAAACCTCAAGTGCGGCGGGCGAGCGGAACGGAACGAGACGATATTTTTCACTTTCGGGATCACTGATCAATATATCTGCATGCTCAGGGTCATCAAAGCCAATCATTCGATTCCCCCATTCGATAAGTTGTTGAGTGTCTTTCTCTGGAACGTCAAGCAAGCGAGCTAGAACATTAATTGGAAAATCGGCCGCAATTTCTTTAACGAAATCAAATTCACCGAGAGCAAAGGCTTTGTCTAAAGTTGTGGCTGTCAATCCGCGTAAGAAAGTTTCATAATGTGCAACAGCGCCAGGAGTAAATTGGCCCTGTAATAACTGCCGCAAAGCTCGATGCCGTGTTCCATCGGTCTCTAAAAGAGAACGCCTAGCTTCTTCTTGCTCACTGTCTACTTCCTCTAAGTTGGTGAAACGTTCACTTGTAAAAGTAATTGGATCGCGAAGAACTGAAACGATGTCGTGATACTTAGTTAATGACCAAAATCCACGGTTGGGAGCCGCTTCTTCACTCCAGTGAATTGGTTCATGAGTGCGCAAGTCCTCGAAAATTTGCCAAGGAGCACCTGAATCAAATAAATCCAAATCTGACAAATTGACAGATTGACTTTTCATAGTGCACCCAATCGTTAAGTCGCGAATAAAATTTAGTATAGCCAGTGAGAAGGTAAAGTTGTTAGAATCTATCTGAGTTTATTTCTTGAGTTGTTTAGTCCAGTGGGGAGAAGTATGGACACTGTTGAGATTGCAGGAGTAATGATTGACACTCGCCACTTCATTGACGGACAACGTGTTGCATCAGTTGAAACTTTTGAAAATACTTCACCTATTGATGGAAGTTTTTTAGGCAATTTTTCGCGCGCAGGAGCTTCGGAAGTTGATGCTGCTGTCGTTGCCGCCAAAACCGCTTTTCCAGAGTGGAGAGAGCTTGGACCAAGGGGCCGCGGTGACAAGCTAGAAAGACTTGCAACCCTGATTGAGGAAAATATTGAAGTACTTTCTCAGATCGAGACTCTAGATAATGGATCACTACTTCGAGCCAACCGACGGGGAGTAATGCCTAGGGCGGCAGCAAATATTAGATTCTTTGCCGACTGGGCTATAAATGAATTAAAGTACGATGCTTTTGAAACAAGGGGACACGTAAATCATATTTCTTGGGATCCTTCTGGAGTAGCCGCACTAATAACTCCATGGAATGCACCACTTATGCTCGCTACTTGGAAAATTGGTCCCGCTTTAGCCGCTGGAGATACCGTAGTTTTAAAACCCGCAGAGTGGACTCCACTTACTGCTAGTTTTTTTGCGGATTTAACTTTGAGAGCTGGGATACCGGCGGGAGTATTTAATGTCGTGTTTGGAATAGGAGCCGAGGCCGGAGCTGCATTGACACAGCATCCAGGATTATCACGTATCTCATTTACTGGTTCAGTACCAACTGCAAAAAAAATTGCTAGAGCTGCTGCAGAAAACTTAACGCCGGTAAATTTTGAACTCGGTGGAAAGAGCCCATTTATTGTCTTAGGAGATGCTGACTTAGAGTTAGCAACTGATTTAGCCGTTGAGCAGTATGACAATGCGGGGCAAGTATGTCTGTCGGGAACACGCATACTGGTACATGAGAGTATTTCTAACGAGTTCAGCCGCATTTTTAACGAAAAAACAAAAAAACTTGTTCAAGGCGATCCACGGGATGAAGCGACAAATATTGGGCCGCAGATTCATCAAGAGCATTTTAATAGAATTGCAGGATTTGTAACCCGTGCTAGAGAAGAGGGTGCAAATATTGTCTTTGGAGGAACTCCGCATTCGGAGTTAGGTGGATTATATTTCAGACCAACGTTTGTCATGCAGCCAAAAAACGGCAGCGAAATTCTCACCCAGGAAATTTTTGGGCCGGTACTGTGTATGCAAACATTTTCCGATGATGAAGAGGCGCTCACAATGGCTAATGGAACTGAATTCGGACTTGCAGCGGTCGTAGTGTCGGGCAGTCGCGAACATGCAGAACAGATCACTAAGAACTTGGTCGCAGGCACTATCTGGGTGAATTGTTTTTTTGTTCGGGATTTAAAGGCTCCCTTTGGAGGTTCGAAAAAATCGGGAATTGGTCGCGACGGTGGATCGTGGTCATTTGATTTTTACGCCGACGTTAAGAATACTGTTATTGCGCCTAATGGATGGAAGGACTGAAAAATGGGTCGTATAGTCGGGGCAGCTCTTCTTGCACATGTTCCAACGATCATGTTGCCAGAGTCGGTTCGCAAAGATTTAAATGACGGAAAAGAAATCAGCCTTGTCCCAGGATTAAAACGCCTTCGCAGAGAAATCTTTGAAACTTTAGATTACGACACAGTGGTCGTCTTAGACAGTCACTGGGCTACGACCGTCGAATTTGTTGTGACTGCCGCAGCTGAACGTTCTGGACTATATACCTCCGAAGAGTTGCCACGAGGAATGTCGCAGATCCCTTATGCGATAAAAGGCGATCCTGAATTAGCCCATGCAATTGCGCAATACGACAAAAAAAATGGAACATGGATAACTCCGATTTCGGATCCGCACTTACCTATTTTTTATGCAACGCTCAATCTCTGGCATTACTTGGGAAGGGGGCTAGATGAAAAACGTTGGATTAGCATGTCAGTGTGCCAAACAGGCACTCCAGAGGATTTTATTCGCGCTGGTAGGGCGATAGGAGAGGCGATTCGAGATATCGACCGTAAAGTTTTAGTAGTCGCATCGGGAGCGTTATCGCACACTTTCCACAAGCTTCGTGATTTAAGAAAGCATGAAGCAAGCGACCCGATTCACATTTATAGTAAAGAGGCCTACCTATACGACCTTCAGGTCTTGGAGTGGATGAAAGCCGGAAATCATAAAGCGATTCTTGATGATTTCGAAACCTTCAGAAAATACCGACCAGAAGCTGGATTCTTTCATTACCTTGCCATGGCTGGTGCCTTGGGTGAAAGCGCTAATACTGCCATGGGCATTTTATATAGTGAGTATGAAAATTCTATAGGGACTGGTCAAGTGCATGTGTATTTTCCAGAACCAGAAGATGGATTTCCTCAACCTAAAGACTTGGAGCTAAGTCGTGAGTGAAATTAGAAGAATTCTTCTAGATGATAAAGTAGAAGTGGTTGAGCGTTTTGGAGATTTATTGAAAACTGAAGATGGGCGAAAAGTCTTGATTGAAAATGCAGTACATCTTCCTCCTTGTGAGCCTACAAAAATTATTGCTATACACCTAAATTACGATAGTCGCACGAAAGAATTCTTAACTAAACTTCCGCTGGCCCCGACATATTTTCATAAACCAATAACGGCACTCAATTCTCACAATGGCGATGTTGTTCGCCCTAAACGATGCAAATGGCTCAATTATGAAGGTGAGATTGTCATCGTAATTGGCAAAACGTGTAAGGACATATCAATTGCTGATGCTCATAAGTACATTGCTGGCTACAGTATTGGAAATGATTTTGGCTTACATGATTTCCGCGATACTGATGCCGGCTCCATGCTTCGGGTAAAGGGCGCTGATTCTCTTGCACCCGTTGGTCCGGGATTAGTTACTGATTGGGATTTCCATAACAAGTTTATTAGAACCTATGTCAATGGCGTTCTAAAACAAGAGGACAATACTAAAAACATGGAGTGGGACATGCATTACCTAGTGGCAGATATTGCGAGAACTATTACTTTATCGCCAGGAGATATTATTTTTTCTGGAACACCAGCTAATTCGCGGCCCGTCAATATCGGAGATGTCGTGGAGGTCGAAGTCGAAGGTTTAGGCAGATTGACTAACCGAATAGTCGAGGGTCATTCGATTCGAGAAGAAGTTGGGGCGCAACCTACCGAGAGCGAAGAGGTTGTTTCGACGGCATTAGGCGGGGATTGGGAGTTTCGTGGAATCAGAACTCCTTCTAAAGATCTATATCCATCGACGGTAAAGGAAAGAAATGATCACAATTAAGGTAGACATGGACAAGTGTCAGCATTACGGCCAATGTGTCTACGAAGCACCAAATATTTTCAAATTAAACGAGAATGACAAGCTTGAATATCTTGCTTCTGCAGATGAAACTGAACGCGAAAACGTGAAGTCTGCTTCCGATATTTGTCCGATGCAAGCGATTCAAGTATTTGACTAGTGAAACTTAATATCGACTCATCTCCTAGGACGCTCATCGTCGGAGCGGGAATGGGAGGTTTGCGAACTGCAGAGTCGCTTCGAAGATATAAATATCCGGGTCACATTCATATTCTCGGAGATGAGTGGCATATGCCATACAATCGGCCGCCACTTTCAAAGAGTTTATTGGCTCAAGATCAAGAGCTTTCCCAAGTGAGTTTTCCAATTAAAAGCGGTGATCTAAATACTGAATTTACTTTAGGAGATGGCGTCCGGCAGCTGTCATTGGAGCAACAAAGCGTAACTCTACAATCTGGTAAAAAAATTCAGTATGACTTTCTTGTAGCAGCAACTGGATTGCGATCAAAAAAACTTGTTTTCCCGAATAATTTGCAGGCCGGAAGGTTTGCACTCCGTACTTTTGATGACGCCAAGGCGATTCGCCAAGCGGTTAGATCAGGCAAGGATGTCGTTATTCTCGGATCTGGATTTATTGGGCTCGAAGTTGCTGCAACCCTTAAGGGATTAGGGTGTCGGGTAAAAATAGTTGCCATGGAGGATATTCCATTAGGGCTGATCTTAGGTGAACCCTTCGGAGAGGAAATTCGCCGAAGACATGAAGCTAAAGGTATTGAGTTTTATCTCAATAATAGAGTTACAGATTTGGTCGGTAATACCGCAATTACTCACGTGAAACTTGTTGATGGTCAATCATTAGCCTGCGATATATTTATTGAAGCCATCGGTTCCGCTGCGAATGTTGAATGGCTGGAGGGAAATGAATTGGATCTTTCTGACGGGTTATTGACGGACTCGTCGCTCCACGCGGTAAAAAGTAATGGAACATCAGTTTCAAACTTATTCGGAGTTGGTGATATTGCACGGTTTCCCAATTTACGGTTTGAGTTACCGCCGCGTCGCATTGAGCACTGGAACATACCTCTGGAAAGTAGCAGACGAACCGCTCGAGAGATAGTAAGACAAGTTGTCCCAGGCTCGATTGAAGGATTTGAAAGCGAGGATGGATTTAATCCTCTACCAACATTTTGGAGCGATCAATTTGAATTTAGCATATTGTCATTTGGAGAACCACGCCTGGCTGATGAAATTCGGCTTCTGGAGGGTAACCTTGGTGAAGAGTTCATTTTCACTTATCTGCGAGAGGGCTCATTAGTGGGGGTTGCCGGAATAGGTATGAAAAGCAAAATCAACGAAATGCGAAAAGATATTATTAAATGATGAGAAGGGTATGAAGTGAGTTCATTTTTTGATTTAGACATCTCATTTGATGATGAGGGTGAACCCGTTGATTTATCAAAAATTCCAGCCAAAAAGCTTCTTGCGGCGATAGAGGATCTGCCTACACCTCTAAAAGATGTAGCGATGGGAATATTGTATGAAAAGCGCACTTTTTCAGATGTTTCTCAAAAATTAGGGATACGTCAATCGGAGTTAGTTACACGTTTGCACCGAGCTCATCTCTCTATTGCTATGCATTTGCTGAGAACCTAATGGATGAATTACGAATCGGATCAAACCGTAGAGAGGTTCTTGAGTTTCTTTCGCAAAAAGTAGTTGCAGTTTGGGAGGGATTTGATCAGGCGAGAGAAAGTGAACCTGAGATTACTCTGGAGATAAAGAAACTATTATCTGAAGAGTTACCACGATTTGGAACAGAGGCGACTGATTCAATTAGTCAGAGCATAGATATTTTAGATAAGTCCATTGCACAATCGAGACCAAGATTTCTTGCATACATCGGCTCTAGCGGTTTAGAGGTAGGAGCGATTGCGGACTTTCTTGCATCTTCGTATGACATAAATCAAGCAGTGGACACCAGAGCTTCGACTTTATTAGAGGAGCAATGTATAAAATGGGTGGCCCAATTCATTGGTTACCCATATCCATTTGGGTTTTTCACTTCCGGCGGGATGGTGAGCAACTTAACGGCTCTTGCTGCTGCCCGCAGATCAGCTTTACCTAACTCTCGAAAAGTGGGAATGAATACGCAGACGGCTATCTATTCTTCGAAAGAGTCGCACTATTCAATTATGAGAGCCGCTGAAATTCTCGGCTTTGGTTCAGATGCATTGCGGCTCATTGATGTCGATAACCATCACAGGATGAGAAGTAGTGAGCTTGAGATTGCAATTGAATGTGATCTTGCAAGAGGAATTGCTCCAGTAGCAATTATTGCCACCGCAGGTACAACTCTCACTGGCGCAATTGACCCCATAGAAGAGATAGTCAACATTGCTAAGCGTTTTGGCATTTGGCTTCATATAGATGGTGCCTATGGAATTCCAGCGGCAGGAACGAAAATGGCACCGCTATTTACCGGAATGCACAATGCCGACTCGATTACTATCGATGCACACAAATGGCTTTTCGTTCCAAAGTCTTGCTCATTATTGCTTGTTCGAGATCTAACTTCACTTTCTGATACTTTTTCACATGAAGAGGCTTATATGCCCCATGATGAGACGAAACCTAACCCCGTTGATTTTACTCTTGAATATTCGAGACCTCTGAGGGCTCTGAAGTTATGGCTTGCCTTCAAGACCCATGGCGCCGATGCCTTTAGAAACGCTATCGAATTTAATATTGAACTCGCACAGATGACTTACAGGATTGCTCTGGAGCATCCAGAGTTTAATGTTTTGCCATATGCTCCCGAACTTTCGATTGTGCCATTGCAATATGCACCCTCAGGGCGCTCGGATATCAGTTGGCTAAACGCAACTTTATGTAAGAAGTTAATTGCCGATGGACGCTTTTATATTTCCCCTGCCCAAATAGATGGACAAACGTGGTTACGCCCCTGTTTCACAAATTTTAGGACTACGAAAGATGATGTTCATGCCTTGTTTAAAGTAATAGTTGAGCTAGGTCGCGAATTTAGATAAACCCGCCAGTAGTTTACTTTAAGAGTCACGCCGTGAGAATAATTTTCTTTTGTAATTAGGAAATTAGAGTGTTGGCAAAGATCTGCCAAGCAAGGGCAGATTTAGCAATCAACGAAAGCGTGATGTATGTGCGTTCTCCACGGATGTATTCACTCCACTTTCCAACTTTCTTGTACTGCAACCATTGCACAAGAGCAAAGGAGTTAAAGAATACAAAGATTGTAAAGACGATTCCGTAGACAAATGTCGGTGCAGATGTTTCTCCCACGCCACCGATAGATAGGACGTAAAATAACAGGACAACCCACGGCACAATACCGGCGATACAGCCGAAAATAAATGGAAGCCATCCGCCATTGCCTGGGGTCTCATACTTTTCTTGTAGCCAACCGAATAAAATCATCGAAGCATTAACGCCAAAGATCGAGATAATTGCTGAAATCTCGGCAACACCAGTGACTTGTGCAATGAGAACAATCATTACCGATGAGCTAATTGAGTATTCGACCCAACGGAAATAGTTCCTCTGCGCTGTAATGCCTGCGTTATATCGGTCAACGAAGTGTGGGCTTGCAACTATAAAGTGGGCCAGCGCTGATAGCCCTAAGAAAATCGCCACAGTTAAACCTACGGGGGTATTAAATAAAACCACGGGAGCTGCAAAAGTAGATCCAGGTGGACCTGACATATAGGTTGCAGTAATCGGCAATGTGAAGTCATTGCTCAGAGCCAGAACTGCGATCATCTGTCCAAGGTGCAGGATTCCCGCTAATACGTTCGTCCTTCGAAGACTTTGCGCCGTAATTGATTTTTTCACAGAGAGAGCGTATCTGCCCTGCCTTTAAAAGGGAGGATGAACTGAATTGAACCTAGAATTGCGCAATGAATGGTTCACTCGCATTAGTAGGATCAGGCGAATACTTGCCAGCGATGGCCGCCTTTGAAAAATCATTAATCGATGATGCGCTCATTCATGAAAAGGAGCCCACATATATTCAGATACCAACTGCCGCGGGACGAGAAAGCGCTGACAGACTCGAATACTGGAAAGAGCTTGGTCAAACTCAAGCTCAACGTATCGGCGTGAAACCGATTCACCTACCTATTTACACCCGCGATGATGCATTTAAACAAGAGCACATCGATGCGATTCAAAACAGCGCCCTCATGTATATGTCGGGAGGAGACCCACACCATCTTGCTGCAATTCTGATAGATACACCTGTATGGTCTGCAATAGTAAGTAACTGGCAAAGTGGTGCTTCCCTTGCTGGATGTAGCGCAGGGGCGATGGTTCTTAGCTCTCATATTCCAAACTTCAGATTACTAAAGAGCACACCCACTGCCGGCTTAAATCTGCTCCCGGAAATCCGTGTTATTCCGCATTTCAATAAGTTCTTTAAGTGGATACCAGAGAGCGCGGCTAAGGTTTTACTTCACGTGCCAAGCGATGCAATCCTTATAGGAGTCGATGAGATGACGGCTATCGTCAAGCGCTCTGGGACCGAACATTGGGTCGTAGTCGGAGATGCGAAAGTGCATGTACTCAAAGGTCTGCCTGATCAAGAGTTAATTGATGGAGAGCGAATTCTCTTAGCCAGAGCCAGTGATTAAAAGTAAACTAAATTAATACTCGTATTGCTGAAGCTGACAACCATTGCACTCATCAGTTACTCAGACATTTATGATTTTAATGTACGCTCGCACAATGGAACTTATAACATGTCTTTGGTTTAACGGTCGCGCTCGCGAAGCTGCAAATTTCTATACAAGTATTTTCCCTGATAGTTCTGTTACAAGTAATTGGATCGCACCTACTGACACACCTGGCAATCTACAAGGCGAAGAAGTAGTAGTTAACTTCACAATCTTTGGTCGGCCATTCATTGGATTAAATGGCGGGCCGCAGTTCAGGCACAGCGAGGCGGTCTCTTTTCAAATTCCATGTCGAGATCAAGAAGAGATTGATAAATACTGGGATTTATTAACCGCCGATGGTGGTCAAGAGAGTCAATGCGGTTGGCTCAAAGACAAGTTCGGTGTCTCATGGCAAGTAACTTCTCCTGACATGGGAGAGTACTTGGGTGGACCAGATTCTGCAGGTTCGCAACGGGCAACATTGGCGATGCTGCAAATGCAAAAGATTGACTTAGCGGAATTGAAAAGTGCGTACTTTGGCCTTTAAGTAATACTGGGAAATTAATGTGTTAGCAAAGATCTGCCAAGCCAAAGCAGATTTCGCAGTGAGAGACAAAGTATTGTAGATCCGTTCACTTAACAAATAGTCACTCCATTTGCTAACTTTCTTGTAACCTATGAATTGTCAACTGCTAATCTAAGAGTTATGGCACAAGAGCTCAATACAAGGCGTCTAAGGTTGCGCAACTGGCAGGTGGAGGATTTGCCGCGTTGGATAGCAATGAATTCAGATCCAGTCACTTTAAAATATTTTGTGAGAACTGATACAAAAGAGGAAAGTGAAATATCTTTTGAAAGATTTAAGAACAATCTGGAACTTCATGATTTCGGACTCTGGGCGGTGGAGGAAAAAGAGAGCGAGAATTTCATGGGATTCATTGGGCTTTCGGAAAAATTCATCGAGGGAGTTTCTTTTACCCCTTGCATAGAGATCGGCTGGAGATTGGATAAAGAATTTTGGGGCAGAGGGTATGCGACCGAAGGAGCGCGAGAGGTTCTTAGATTCGGTCAAGAAAACTTGAAAATTGACCAGATATATTCTTATACGGCGAGAATAAATACCCCCTCAATAAATGTAATGAAGAAGATTGGACTTAGAGAACGACCAGAGCTTGATTTTGACCACCCTAAAATTGATGCAGGTGAGCCGATACGAAACCACGTGGTTTTTTCAACCTGAAAATCGCTGTGATTTCGCCATATCTGCTCTCAAAGGTAGAATAACCACGTGCGGCCGATGGATTGGCCTCAGTAACACCTAAATCGTTGGATAGAGGCAAGGCCTTCTAGTGGCTGGCTTCCTAAGGAAAGTAGTTTTCGTGGCCAAGACCCAAGCACACCTCAAAGACCTGCCAATAAAAATGCGCGAGAACCTTCGAAACGTCGCGATCATCGCCCACGTTGACCACGGTAAAACGACTCTCGTCGATGCGATGTTGTGGCAGTCAGGTGCATTTGCCGCTTATAAGAAGCAGGGCGAAGGCCAAGAGCGCATGATGGATTCAATGGATCTAGAGCGCGAAAAGGGAATTACGATTCTTGCTAAAAACACCGCAGTTAAACGTGGTGACACGATTGTTAACATTATCGATACTCCAGGCCACGCCGATTTCGGTGGCGAAGTTGAACGCGGACTTGAAATGGTTGACGGCGTTATCTTGTTAGTAGATGCCTCTGAAGGTCCGCTGCCACAAACTCGCTTTGTTTTGCGAAAGGCGTTGGAAAAGAATCTTCCAGTTATTTTGCTCATTAATAAAGTCGACCGTCACGATTCACGAATCGCCGAAGTTGTTGATGAGACGTACGAACTATTTTTAGATTTAGATGCCAATGAAGAGCAGATTGAATTTCCAGTTGTATATGCATCGGCTAAAGCAGGTCGTGCTTCATTAACGCGTCCTGCCGATGGTGGAATGCCTGAGGAAGAAAACCTCGATGTTTTATTCGACACAATCTTTTCTGCGATTCCAGCTCCTGTCTATCACGAAGGCGCGCCGCTCCAAGCACACGTTACTAACCTTGACTCTTCACCATTCCTTGGTCGCTTAGCTCTATGTCGTGTTCGCGAAGGTGTAATTAAAAAAGGTCAGAACGTTACATGGATTAAGACCGATGGCACCATGGAGCGCGTAAAGATTTCAGAGCTCCTCATTACTGAAGCCCTTGAACGCGTACCAACGCTTGAGGCTCACCCTGGCGACATTATCGCTGTAGCAGGAATTGAAACTATTACTCTCGGCGAAACTTTGGCAGACAATGAAAATCCACATGCGCTTCCGTTAATCATCGTTGATGAGCCATCAATTTCGATGACGATTGGTATAAATACATCTCCACTGGCCGGCAAGAGTGGAAAACTGCTTACTGCTCGCCAAGTTAAGAGCCGCCTCGATGCCGAACTTGTTGGAAACGTTTCATTGCGCGTCTTAACTACGGAGCGCCCAGATACTTGGGAAGTTCAGGGGCGTGGAGAACTTCAGCTTGCAGTCCTTGTTGAAATTATGAAGCGCGAAGGCTTTGAATTAACCGTCGGCAAGCCGCAGGTTGTTATTAAAAAGATTGATGGCAAAGTTCATGAGCCAATGGAACGTTTAACAATTGATGCACCTGAAGAATACCTCGGCGTGCTTACTCAGCTGATGGCGCTTCGTAAGGGCCGCATGGAGCAAATGGTTAATCATGGCACTGGCTGGATTCGCCTTGATTATCGCGTTCCATCACGCGGACTTATTGGCTTCCGCACTGAGTTCTTAACTGAAACTCGCGGAACCGGTTTACTTCACCATGTCTTTGATGGTTACGAAGCGTGGCACGGCGATATTCGCACTCGCGGAACCGGTTCGCTCGTTTCAGATCGGATGGGAGTTGTTACATCGTATGCGTTGTACGGTACACAAGATCGCGGAAGCATCTTCGTTGAACCGGGCGATGAAGTGTACGAAGGCATGGTGATTGGCGAGAACTCACGCAGCGAAGATATGGATGTTAACTGTGTTCGCGAAAAGAAACTTACTAACATGCGAGCATCAGGCACCGATGAATCAGAGCGTTTGATTCCGCCTAAAAAGCTCAACATGGAAGGTGCGTTGGAGTTCTGCCGCGAAGATGAGTGCGTTGAAGTTACGCCGGCCGTTGTTCGAATCCGCAAAGTTGTCCTTGATGGCGACGAGCGTGCCCGCACAACTTCACGCGCCAAGAAGGCCAACCAGAACGTTTAAGCTAGTTTTGTCGGCTCTCTGAGGCAAGATAATCACTGTGAGTAATCAGATTTTCAACCTCGTCCGATCAGTTGGGCCGAAGGCAACTCTCACGCTCTCTAACGAACAAAACGCGGCCATTGCCCATCGCGGGTCACCATTAGTTGTTCAGGGTGGGCCGGGCACGGGCAAGACCACAGTCTTAGTTGAAGCGGCGCTCGCGCGAATTAACGACGGACATAACCCCGATTCGATTTTGCTACTGACTTTTGGGCGAGAGCGTGCATCGGAACTCCGCGATGCGATTGCACTGCGTACGTCAAAGACAATGTTCGAACCTTTGGCGCGAACATTTCATTCATTAGCTTTTTCAATTTTAAAGATGAAATCCGATAAGAGCGATCCCGAACCGATTTTGTTGAGTGGTCCCGAACAAGAGAGTTACATAAAAGAGTTACTAAAAGGCGACATCGAAGATGGCTTTAGAGAATGGCCAGAGGATTTACATGCCGCCCTTACAACAAGTGGTTTTGCACGCGAACTCCGCGATTTAATCCTGCGCGCATCTGAGCGCGGGATTGGTCCGGCGCAGTTAGAACAACTCGGAATTTCAGAGGGCGAAAAATATTGGTTTGCTGCGGCGAAGTTCTGGCAGCGATATTTGAATTCGATGGTAATGCGTGAAATTAGTGCCAGTGATGCCAAGATGCGAATCGATCCTTCGGAGCTTGTTTCAAGGGCAACGCTGCATTTACACAACAACCCCGATGTATTAGCAAAACTACGAGCGCGTTTTACCACCATCATGGTCGATGAGTTTCAGGAAAGTGACCCAGCCCAACGAGCTTTACTTGCAGCCTTAGTTGGGGCTGATGTAATTCTCTGCGCCGATGCCGATTCCGCAGTGGGACGTTTTCGCGGCGCTGATCCCGATGGTTTATCTGCTGCGTTAGATCCTTATCGCGCCAACGAAATAGTTTTATCAAGGGCTTACCGTAGCGCGCAAGAAATCTTCAATGTCGGTCTTGCATTCGCACTGGAAATGCCCGGCTCCCATAGCGCCCGCAAACGCATCTGTGGCAATGAAAATTCAGGCACAGTGGCGGTGCATCGTTTTAGATCTGGCGCTGAAGAGGCCGCATTTATCGCCCATCAATTTCGTAGCGCGCATCTGCGCGAAGATATTTCTTACAGTGATATGGCGGTAATTCTACGTAGCCCCGGGCTCACGGCCTCTGCGCTTCGTAGGGCATTTTCTTATGTTGGTATTCCTGTAGCAAGTGAGTTGCAAGCTTTAGCTGGCAATCCCGCAATCGCGCCATTTCTTTTGTTAGCCCGCGTTGCGATTAAAGAGCATCCATTAAATTTAGATACTGCTGAGCGATTACTGATGAGCGAGTTCGGTGGGGCCGATTCAATCTCACTTCGTCGAATTCGCAGAGCGATGATTACTGCACGCGCCGATGGGGATGAGCGTTCTGGAACTCAGTTATTGCTCGATGCAATCGATAAGGGCGAAGTTCTTATTGAAGGTGCGAATTCGCTCTTACGTGTGCATGAGTTACTGGAAAAAGCTCGCGCAGTTGCTCGAAATAAAACTGCCATGGCCGATGATTTATTGTGGGCGATATGGAGTAATGCAGTTGCAAGTGATGGCCAAAAACTCAGCGATGCTTGGCGAAATCAAGCCTTACGTCCGGGAGTTCGCGGAGCTGCAGCCGATCGCGACTTAGATGCAATGATGCAGTTGTTTGAAAGTGCAGCTAGATACTCAGAACGCTTTCCCTCTTCAGGTCCAGCCGCCTTCATCGCCGAGATTGCGAATGAGGATATTGCCGGCGATGTTATTTCCGCCAAAGGTGTACGTCCAGAATTCGTTGAAATTCTTACAGTGCATAGTGCAAAGGGACGTGAATGGGATGTAGTAGCGATTGCGGGGCTTCAAGAGGGAACATGGCCTAATTTAAAGCAGCGTTCATCGTTATTAGGTGCCGAACGTTTAGTAGAGCGCAAACGCAACCCCGATACCCCACGCGATCAACTAGATGTTATTGCCGCTAATGGATTGTTGCAGGATGAAGAGCGCCTCTTTCATGTCGCCCTAACCCGTGCTAGAAGCTCACTTTTCATAACTGCCGTTCAGCGCGATGACGAGGAACCTTCACAGTTCTTTGAGACAATCGAAGTTTTGGTCAATAAAAGCGATCTCGATGAGCCAGTTATCACCGACGTTCCGCGTCCAATAACTGCGCCTGCGCTGGTTGCCGAACTTCGAAGTCAATTACATGGCGAAAATGCAGAAACTGCCGCAGAAATATTAAAAGCAATAGGCGAGAATGGAATCTATTTAGCAAATACACAATCATGGATTGGCTCTGTTCCGTTGAGCACCGATGCACCGGTTATTGATGCTGCTAAAGAAGTTGTTGTATCGCCCAGCGGCGCCGAATCTTTTGAAGAGTGTGGGGTGAAGTGGTTTTTACAAAACAGTGGCGGCACTGATGGGGATAGCTCAGCTCAAGTTCTGGGTTCTGCGATTCACGCATTTGCCGCGACACTGGTTCAGGAGCCAGGTACGACTAAAGAAGAGCTAATTTCGAAGCTGGAGAGCTCATGGAAACTCATCGATTCAGAATCTGGTTGGGTGAGTGCTTCGCATTTAGAAAACGCGATTACGATGCTCGAAAAATTCGTTGAATACCATGTCAACACTACGCGCACAGTGGTCGATGCTGAAATACGCTTTGATGTGAAATTAGGTCGTGCACGAATTAGAGGAAGCGTTGATCGATTAGAAGTTGAGGCCGATGGTTCGTTATTTATCGTTGATTTCAAAACAGGTGGCAGTGCAATTAGTGTTAAAGATGCTAAAGCGAATCTTCAGTTAGCTAGTTATCAGCTCGGAATCGCTGAAGGTGGATTTACTCAAGGCACTGTCAGCGCAGGTGCCGAGCTTGTTTATTTAGGTACAAGCACAGCAGGGGCTACGATTCGATCTCAGCATGGAATCGATGTCGATGAAGTTAAAAATAAACTCAATGAAATCGGTGAAGGCATGGGCGCTGCCACCTTCTTTGCAACAATCAATAAGCGCTGTAAAGGCTGCCCAGTGCGTAAATCCTGCCCAGTCCAAATCGATGGTCGGACGGTGATTTCATGAGCCTGGATGCGCAATTCACACCAGAGGAAATCATTGCCAAACTTCAAGCGCATCCAAAATTCGGTGCCACGATAGCCTCAATCACTAAGTTTCAATCGGCAATTATTAGCAGCGATCTTGAGCCAACTGTTGTCATTGCTGGTGCTGGATCTGGGAAAACAGAGACGATGAGCAATCGCGTTCTCTATTTAGCAGCTAATGGTTTTGTAAAACCCGATCAGATTTTAGGTTTAACTTTCACACGAAAAGCTGCTGGGGAACTATCGGTTCGAATACGCAAACGACTTCGCCAACTTGCAACGTTGCCTGAGTTCAAACACATCACGTCATCGACAACTTCGGTGACGACCTATCACTCCTACGCCGGCAAGCTATTGAGTGAACATGCGATTAGATATGGAATCGATGCCGATGCCGAACCTTTGGGCGAAGCAGCGATTTGGCAGATCGCATCCGATGTTGTGCGCAACTGGTCGGATGATACCTATCGAAACCAAAGCGCTGTGAGCACAGTTATTAAAGATCTATTGGGGCTTTCAAAGTTAATGCTTGAGCACCAAGTCAAGGCTGAAGATATTGCGGCAATTGGCGAAGAGATTTTGCGGGAGTTGGCACCACTAGCAGGTGCGCGTAATGAAGAGGTTCGAGCCGTTGAGCGCGCCATGCTCCAACGCAATTCACTCTTGCCCATGGTGGATGCTTTTATGCAACGCCGAAAGGCGGCAGGTGAATTCTCTTTTGATGATCAAATGTCCTTAGCCGCCGATATCGCGGAAAACTTTGCCGATGTTAGCGCATTAGAGCGTGGAAAATATCGAGTCGTTCTACTCGATGAATACCAAGATACCTCGCAGTCTCAGGTGCGCATGCTTTCATCACTATTTGGAGGCGGACATCCAGTAATGGCTGTGGGTGACCCATCACAGGCTATTTATACCTGGCGTGGGGCATCGGCCGGCACGATGGCATCCTTTACTAAGTATTTTCCTAAGAATCCCGATCAATGTGGAGCTGCACAATTTACACTGCCAACAACATTTAGAAACGATGTAATGATTTTGGCCGCAGCCAATCGCATCAGTGATGAGATTAAGTTAGCGGGTGGACAGCAAGTTGTTGAGCTAGAGGCGCGACCTAACGCTGGCAAAGGTGAAATTGCTTATGGAATCTTTGAAACTATCGATGCTGAAGCCTTGGCAGTTGCTGAATACATTAAGGAAAATTGGTACCCAACTTCTGGCAAGAATGCAGCTGTATTGGTTCGAAAACGGGCTCAAATTACGGCGATTGAAGGCGCCCTGCGCGAACTGGGCTTGCCGGTTGAAGTTATAGGCATCGGTGGATTAATTCATGTGCCCGAGGTTGCTGATGTCGTATCAATGCTAAAGATAATTACAAATCCCGATTCAGGTTCGTCATTGATGCGACATTTAACTGGCCCACGCATTAATTTAGGCCCGCGTGATATTGCGGCGCTAGGTACATTTTCTAGAGATTGCGCTAGGGAGATGCACGCTGATTCCAAGAGTTTTATCAAAAAAATCGCCACCGGAAACCCCGATCAGTTAGAGGCCGATGATCAATTTGCAGGTTCGATTATCGATGCGTTAGATGAGATACAGAACGCCAACAAGAGCAGTTTTAGCCAAATTGGATTTCAACGTCTGGTGGCTTTTGCTGGTGATCTACGCCGATTGCGCTCGCGCGCAGGTGGACAGATAAGCGATTTAATTAGTGAGATTGAAAATTATTTAACGCTTGAGAGTGAGATAACCCTGCGCGATGGTTCACAGACTGGTCGCAGACACTTAGATCGCTTCTTAGATGAAGCGGCAAAGTTTGAACGAAGTGGTGGCACAGTCACTGCCTTTTTAGAGTGGTTAGATGTTGCCGCAGATGCCGAAGGAGGGCTAAAGGCAGGCGCTCCTGAAATTCGCAGTGATGTAGTGCAGATTTTGACCATACATATGGCAAAAGGTGCTGAATGGGATGTAGTCGCGGTTCCAGGTTTGGCAGAAGGAACTTTCCCTGGAAATAATTCAAGTGATCCCGATAACTGGATAAAAAATGAAAAGCACATTCCCTTTGCACTCCGTGGGGATGCTGATGAGTTGCCAGTCTTTTCCTTAGATGGAGTCACGAAAAATAGCGATGCTGCGAAAGTGATAAAAGCGTTTGGTTCGAGTTGCGTTGAAAATATTAAGATGCGTGAAGAGATGCGCCTTGCCTACGTAGCCGTTACTCGCGCCAAGTCGCATTTAATCTGCACGACTTCGCGTTGGCGAGATGGCAGTAAACCTGTCGAACCAAGTGAAATTTTCTATCTAATCGCAGGAGTGGCAAGTTCACTCGGAGGTTTAACGCTCTCTGATGCGCCAGCACCCGAAGTTGGTGCTGAGAATCCAAGTATTGAAAATCCAATTACTGCAGTCTGGCCTTCTGATCCACTTGGTGATCGGCGAATAGCTTTTAACGCAGCAGTTGAGTTGGTCAATGTAAGCCCGGCTCACACTCTTGGAGAAACCAATAATCCTGAAGTTGATTCGTGGATTAACGATGCCCAGGCACTCATTTCCGAAATCCAGCAACGTTCCAAAGGGGTGATTGAGG
The DNA here is from genome assembly GCA_030681675.1 of Candidatus Planktophila sp. Taxonomy (NCBI): domain Bacteria; kingdom Bacillati; phylum Actinomycetota; class Actinomycetes; order Candidatus Nanopelagicales; family Candidatus Nanopelagicaceae; genus Candidatus Planktophila; species Candidatus Planktophila sp. The sequence goes on along the minus strand of JAUXRP010000010.1, from coordinate 8,260 downwards.
TTCCCATACCACCAAGGCTTTCAACTTCGACGTTGGTAGCCCTTCATAAAGATCCACAAGAGCTGGCTTTAAATATTCGCCGACCAATGCCGCGCGGTCAGGATCAATACTCACGGCGCGGTACAGCCTTTCACTTATGGGTCGAACGTCAGTTCAGCGATGCCGACACACTATTTGGGGAAGAGTATTTAGATTACTTAGATCCACTCGATGAAGATTCTAAGTTGGAGGATTTAAAGAAGGCTTGGCTAACATGCGAATTTGCCAACCGCACTCCTGTGCGAGTTGAAGTTCCCTTTGAAACGACTATTGCAGGCGTATTAATCCGCGGCCGTATCGATGCCGTGTATGCAACTCCTCATGGCTATGAGGTAGTGGATTGGAAGACTGGATCCACAACTCTGGATGCTTCGGCGGCGGTTCAACTTGCAATGTATCGCTTAGCTTGGGCCAAACTATCGGGTGCCGACATCTCGACAGTGAGCGCCGCTTTTCACTATGTTCCAAACTCTGTCACCCATCGCCCAGCCGACTTGCTAGATGAAGCCGCACTTGTAGCCTTGATTCAAAGAATCGATGAGCAATAACTCTCTACTCGATTAGTTAACGTCGACCTCAATCTGCAACGGCAAATGATCACTCATTCCAGAGTGCGGATATTGAATATGTCGCACGTCAACCGGATGAAGTTTTTGGGATAGGAAATAATCAATCTGAACTTTTGGATACCAACTTGGGTAGGTGCGTTGTGCGGCAAGAGATTTCCATTTGAAGCCGCGTACGAAAATTGCAAATGGAATGTTTAAGTCGCCCATAATAATTATTTTAGATTTATCAGTGACACCTAAAGTATTAGCCCAGCGTTTAATTTTGATTATCTGAAAAAGATTAAATAATGGAACAAAGGATAAATGCGTATTAATTACTAGCCAGCCATTGTCTAAAACTGCACCTAAAGCACTACGCGGATGATCGCGAACATAAAAGCGTTTCATCTTTCCATCAACTGGAAATGTCATCGGCACCCCTATTGGTGAACCTTTTAAATCTAATCGGTGCCATGACACAACTGGAATTTTGGAAACCAATCCGATTCCATAACCAGGTAGAGCACCTTCGGTTTTATCCGTAACAATCCTCTCATCACTCTCATTTGGGTAGCGCCAGTCTTCATCGGGCGAACCCATCAGTGATGGCGCAAAAGCCCAGTATGGGGTGCTCATCATCGCCGCAACATTGCCCACTTGGTTAAGAGTTCCAGAGCGTGATAGAAAATAATCGACCTCTTGCAACCCAATTACATCGCTCTGTAAGTGGTCGATTTCGGCGCTTAATAAAGCTGCGGCGTCGGCCTCTTCATCCGGAGGCATCGCCAGCCCGTGAAGCAGATTCCATGATGTTATGCGCATGGGGCGATGCTAGTAGTCTGACTCCTCCATGAGCGCACGTAACCAATCACTCTCACCTATTGATCGCGCGAGCGAGTTACGACTCGATTCGGCGAAGCTAGCCCTGCTGTGGCAATCTGCACAGATTCTGCCCCTCATTGAAGGTCATATTGGCGCAGATCAGGAGCAACTCAGATTTCTAACTGCCGAAAACGTGGACTCTCTATCGGCCACATTTGAAATCGGTGAACGCTATTTCTTAGGATTAGCACGCGATGGAGGTCAAGCGTTTTTTGCATGGCATACAACGTGGATTAACGAACCCGCCGATGTGGCCGTTAAATTTGAAGGCTTTAGAACTTTACGCGAAGTCGGCGGAAGTTTAAGTGAAGTTGATTTAACTCTTGCAATGCATGCGGTGGGTTTAGGAAATTGGCACGCAAAGCATCCATGTTGCTCGCGTTGCGGAAGCGCAACAGTTAGTGATTTAGGTGGAAGCGTACGTGTGTGTGTAGCAGATTCTTCTCAACATTATCCACGAACCGATCCGGCAGTTATAGTCCTTGTGAAAGATTCCGCTGATCGTATCTTGCTTGGGCACCAACCGATTTGGCCTGAAAAACGTTTTTCAACTTTTGCGGGCTTTGTTGAACCGGGCGAATCTTTTGAAGAGTGTGTATCGCGTGAAGTCTTTGAGGAGGCCGGTGTTTACTGTAACGACATAAACTATTTAGCATCGCAGGCGTGGCCATTTCCGGCATCAATCATGATTGCATTCGAAGCAATTACCGATCATCCAGATACGGCCAAGGCCGATGGAGTTGAAATTACTGAGATTGCTTGGTTTAGTCGAGATGAAATGAAAAGCGCTATCGCATCTGGAGCATTGCTACTTCCACCAACAATCTCGGTTGCCCGCAAAATGATCACAGGTTGGTTTACTGCAAAACCTGGATATACAGCCGCAGATTTAATTGGTGGAGAAAGTTGGAGACCGTGAGCAACGATCTTCGTGCCGAAGAGATTCTTGAAGCGCTAGATAACGAGCAGCGCGCCGTTGCTCTTGCAACTCGTGGACCTGTCTGTGTAATCGCGGGGGCAGGAACTGGTAAGACTCGCGCGATCACACATCGCATCGCCTATGCCGCAGCTATTGGGGTAATGGATCCACACAAAGTTTTGGCCCTGACATTTACCGCACGTGCAGCTGGTGAGATGCGAATGCGCCTTCGCTCATTAGGTGTTCCGGCCGTGGCCGCCCGCACTATTCACGCCGCAGCCCTCAAGCAGGTTATGTTTTTTTGGCCGCAAGTCTTTGGTGGGCGTACACCGGATTTGATCACAACTAAAACAGGTTTTATTACCGAGGCGATTAAACGTGCTGAATTAACGGGTGAGCTATCTATTACTTCGCGCGATTTAATTCGAGATATCGCAACGGAAATCGAGTGGGCTAAAGTCTCGCAAGTTGCACCTGCCGATTATTTATCTGAACTTGGTAAGCGCCCGGTAAAACCGCGAATTAACGCCGAACAAATTGCTAAGGTCTATACGGCCTATGAATCGGTTAAGCAGCAAGAGCGCGCAATGGATTTTGAAGATGTGCTGCTATTAACAACTGCGATGATAGAGCAAGAGCGCGAAGTTCGCGAACGCGTTCAAGATCAATATCGTTTTTTTACAGTAGATGAGTATCAGGATATTTCTCCACTTCAGCAACGGCTCATTAATGCATGGCTTGGTTCGCGCCAAGAAATCTGTGTCGTTGGTGATCCTGCACAAACTATTTACTCTTTTGCTGGGGCAACTCCGGTTTTTCTCAACTCATTCACCAATCGTTTTCCAGAGGCTGAAGTTGTGCGCTTAACTACCGGCTATCGCTCAACTCCTGAAATCACATTCATGGCCAATAGCATTTTACGCAAAGCGCAGATGGGTCAAGAGTTAGTCGCACTCAATGACCACGGAGACAAACCTTCGGTGGATGCTTTCAAAGATGAGAGCTCTGAGGTCGCAGGTATTGTTGACTGGATTAAAGATTTATTGAATCAAGGAACACAAGCGCAAGAAATTGCTGTGCTTGCTCGAACAAATAGTCAACTCAGTACGCTTGAGCGTGCAATGAATACTGCAAAGCTGCCCTATCAAATTAGAAACAGCGAGAGATTTTTTGACCGCCCAGACGTGCGTGAGTTTTTAAAGTTAGTTCGAAATGCCTCCGTTATTCCGACCCAAGGTGTTTCATGGTTAGATGAGCTACGTACTTTGGCACAACCCTTTTTAACTGGTGCTCACATCGATGGAATCGCAGCCCTGCTGCATTTAGCGCGCGAATTAGATGGCGATAATGGTTTCACTCCAAAGAATCTTCGTACATATTTGCGCGAACTCGAAGATCGAGTTCAACAAAATAATCCACCAACAATGCCGGTAACTACTCTTGCAACCTTGCATGCAGCCAAAGGTCTCGAATGGGAGCGAGTTTTTTTGATGGGTGTGAGTGAGGGTCTATTGCCCTTAGAAAACAGCTCGACCAGCAATGATCAGGCATCGATTGACGAAGAGCGGCGCCTTTTTTACGTGGGAATCACGCGTGCCAAGGTCGATTTACACCTGAGTTATCGTGGAAAGCCCTCGCGTTTTCTCGTTGAGGCCGGGCTTATCTCATAGATTTTTTGGCAGATTTCGGAGAATTCGCGAAATCGGTTTAATTAAGTTGCAAACTCATGGATGCATGCTTTACTCTTACCGCTCCTACATTTCTTGGCGAAATGAGGATGGATAGAAAGGGAGAAACGAATATGTCTAACACATCATTCGTAACAGCAAACGCTTCGCGTTCTGCTGCACTCACTTCTGTCCACACAACCAATAATCGCGGCTCTTGGCATACCGCAAAGCCTGCATTTTACGCAGCGTTTTACGCCGGATACGAAGCCACTTGGGGTTCTACTCGATAACATCGAATGAGAATAGAAGCCAAGGGCCTCGAATCCACAAAGGATTCGGGCCCTTTTTCATTACCCGAATACATCTAACTAAAAACAATTAAGAACTAACTAGGAAGAACCGGAGCAGTACCTAACAGTAAAAACGTTAGCCAACGAGAGACCAGAAACTACAAAAGACCAGAAACTACAAAAGAGAAGAGGTGAGGACGATGAGCGTTCTCTTCAGCGAACTATTAGTACCAGGCTGGGCAGATGAGAAGATCGGTTTGGATTCCGTTACCGGCACATACAGCGATGGCTCTTCATTTAATTTGCCCTGCCACACGGCAGATCCTGAGATGTACTTCTCCGAAGATGAGTTAGCTGTTGCAGAAGCTAAGTCGCTTTGTGGTGGGTGTTCGGTGCGCACACAGTGTTTAGAGGGTGCACTATCTCGCAAGGAGCCAGCTGGGGTATGGGGTGGAGAGTTATTTGAAGGTGGTCGTGTTATTACTCGCAAGCGCAAAGCAGGTCGCCCAACGGCGATTGAAGTTGCAGCTCGCGAAATTAACGCACCCATTACAAGTATCACCACGCCACTAGAGGTCTCTTCTCTTGTTTCTAGCCAAGCGATACGCGAGGAGAGTGCGGCGTAATTTGACGTGATCGTGCGTTACCAGCGGGGATATTCGTAGAGTCCAGCGCTAATATGTCCTTAGTTTCTCCGTGAGGTCAACAACGTAATCGGGGGTTGCTCATGCAGGAGTTCACAGATTTTCTAGCTAAGCAGCCACCTTTTGACGCCCTGCCCACAGATGACATTGAGCGCTTAGCCAGCAAAGTTGAAGTCGAATACTTCGGCCTTGGAACGGTTATAGTCACCGCCGGGTCAGAGCCACTAGATCATATTTATATGGTTAGAACTGGATCGGTAGAGGTATTAGATCGCGGAAATGTTGTAGATCTACTTGGACCGGGCGATGCTTTCGGACATATTTCTCTATTGACTGGCTTACCACCACAGTTTTCTGTTCGTGCGGCCGAGGATACATTGTGTTATCGCCTACCAGATCCACGTTCTATTGTTCAAGATGCCTCTGCTTTAGAGTTTAACCATTTTGGCACTTTGGTAACTCGTCATCGCCTCACGGCAAGTGCTCTAATGTCAGATGCCCAATCCAATGTGGTTCGTTACATGCGCACGATTGTTTGGTGTGATGCTTCGGCCTCCGTGCGTGAAGTTGCCAAAGCTATTACTGATTCCGAACAATCGTGTGCGTTGATTCGTTCGGGAGATGAATTAGGCCTGGTAACAGATCGCGATTTTCGCAGTCGTGTAGGAGTTGGCGAAGTGAGTATTGATGCGCCCGTGCGCGCAATCATGAGTACGCCGATAATAACGGTGCCAAACACCACCACCCTTGCTGCAGCGTTTTTACTCATGGTTGAAGCAGGCGTGCATCACCTTGTAGTTATTGATGAGTACGAGAAACCGATTGGCATTGTTCGGGCGATGGATTTAGCCTCCGTTGAACTTCGGAACCCACTTTTAATTCGCGGGGCAATCGAGTCTGCTCATAACATCGAAGAGCTTTCTAACGCATCTCGTCTTTTATTACCATCATTAGTTGAATTGCATGACTCGGGGATTCCTGCGCTACACGTTGGCGGGTTAATGTCCGCTATCGTCGGTGCAATTCTCGTTCGACTTCTCAAACTCTCTGACTCAATCGAAACTCCAGTAACCCACTCTTGGCTCATGCTTGGATCAATGGCACGCGGAGAACCGTTACCAATTTCTGATGTTGACACGGCAATTGTTTGGGCCGATCTAGCTGATTCAGCTGACCCGGCAGAGGAGATTCAAAGAAATGCCAAGCAGATACTTGATCAGATGGAGCTATGTGGTCTCCACCGCTGCCCCAACGGAGCCAATGCAGATAATCTGCTCTTTACCCGTTCTAAATCCTCTTGGATTGACGTATCAAGTGGTTGGTTAACCGATCCGACAAGAGCCGGAGCGCTACTTTTGTCATCCATAGCCGCCGATAGTCAACCGCTCACTCAATTGGCATTGGGTCGCACAATTACCGACACGATTCGGGCCACAACGCGCAGCAATGAGTTTTTAGGAGCGTTGCTGCGTTTTACATTGGCGAAGAAACCGCCGATTGGGTTTGTCCGCGGATTTGTAGTAGATCAATCGGGGGAACATCGCGGTGATTTAGATTTGAAAGTAGGTGGATTAACTCCGATCTGTGCGCTTGCTCGTTGGCTTGCAATTGCACAAGGTGACGTTCGAGGTAGCACTATTGATCGATTGAAACGAGCGGCTTCGGCTGGATTATTAAGGGAGGATGAGTCCGACATTCTTATAAATGCATTTAAAGATATCTATCAATTAGTCTTTGAAGCCGAAATTGCAGCAATTCGTGGTGGGAGAGAAGGCTCAAGTTGGATATCTCCTCAAAGCCTTGATTCACTTACACGGCGACATTTGCGTGAGTCTTTTCGAGCCGTATCGGCTATCCAAACCCGCTTTCACAATGAGTGGGAATCGAGGCTAGGTTGATTCGCCGCAGCAGGTTTGCTCGTTTTACTAGAGCAGAGTTGAATTCCGATTGGCGAAGTATTGATTACAGTGCACTTGATGTCGAGACTACTGGCCTTGCTTTGAAAGAAGATGAGATTATCTCTATCGGAGTGGCACACATTCATGCGGGGAGAGTTAAAACTGAAAATAATTTTTACCGTGAGATTCGACCAAAACGGCTCCCATCTCCCGAATCAATTCGAATACATAATTTGCGCGGGATTGACTTAGAAGAGACTGCTCCAATTGAATCTGTAATTCCCGATTTTGTTGCTCAGGTAGATGGGAAAATACTCATCGCGCACGCGGCATGGGTTGAGTATGCTTTTTTAAAACAACACCTTCGAAGAACTAAAGTGAGCTTTTCAAAACAGATGATTGACACTGCGGCGCTGGCGCGAGCTGCGGGTTATGCCGCCGATGTTAGTGGAAGTGAACCTTCGCTGGAATTTCTTGCCCGCCGGATACATCTACCCGTCTATGCCCCGCACAACGCTCTCGGTGATGCGCTCACTACCGCGGTGGTTTTTCTTGCCCTAGCAACAGAACTTGAACGAGAGCAGTTAGCTAAAGGTGCGTCAGGACTTACATTACGAAAACTACTAGAGATTTCTGCGAAAAATGCTATGAGGTAATCAGTTGGACAGGAGTGCAGGGTGCAAATGTGCCCAACTAAATTGAAATATTAATTAGCAAAGAGATTTAAATTAGTAAGAGATGGGAAAAGATCGAAGTGAGTTGGACTTAAAGTAATGTAGAGGTAGCACTATGGAATTTAGCGCATAGTGCAGACTCCAACTTTCTTTAAGAACTCCTAGCTTCTAGGATTTACCTAAGAAAGCTCGAATGGCGGGAATTTTAGCGATCGCGCTATTAATATCGTTGAATATCACTTCTACTCAAGCTGCAGTTAAGACCGGCCTTGTATGCAAGAAAGTTGGAAGCGTTGCGATAGTCGGTGCTTACAAATACACCTGCGTCAAATCAGGTAAAAAAACAGTTTGGAACAAAGGCGTGAAAATCCCCGTTGTTAAACCCACGTCTGTGGCCACTTCTACGGCGAGCCCGATTTCTTCACCTACTCCTACCCCAACGCCAGCACCAGCTCCCATACCAACGCAGAGCGGCATGAAGACATTTACCAGAGCTGAAGTTGCATTACATAACACTGAGAGTGATTGTTGGACGTATGTAGATGGAAAAGTTTACGACCTGAGTAAATGGCTACCAGAACACCCAGGCGGGGGATCCCTAGTGTTGGTTATGTGTGGTGTTGATGGGGCAGCTGCATTAAGGGACCAGCATAAATCCGAGCAAGATAACGCATTGTCAATGTACTACATCGGTGA
>JAUXRP010000009.1 GCA_030681675.1 Candidatus Planktophila sp. | reverse complement strand
ATCAAGTTCGTTGCGTGGTCCACCACCAGTAAGTAGGAAAATCAAATTGAAGTTGTTGAAATTGAATGCAAAAGAGGCAATTAATAGCGGAGAGAGAATTTGCAAAAGCAGTGGCAATGTGATTTTACGGAAAATCTGACGCGGGTTTGCACCATCAATTGCGGCAGCTTCAAGCAGTTCACTAGGAATGGCTTGAAGTGAGCCACTGGAGATTAGATAGAAATATGGAAAGCCGAGCCAAAGATTTACAAGAATTACTGCTAACCGCGCAAAGTTGGGATCAGAAAACCAAGCAATATCTGTTCCTAAGAGCGTATTTATTGCTCCGAATTCAGTATTAAACATACCGCCCCAGATCAAAATACTCATAACGCTTGGCATGGCATATGGAAGAACTAAAATTGAACGGTAAATCCGGCGGCCGCGAATCGGCTTATTGAGAGCAAGTGCAAGTAACAAACCAAGGGCAAAAGTTGTAAGAACAGTGGCGGTTGCGAATACCATGGTCCAGATAAAGACCCTGACCAATGGTTCGCGCACACGGGGATCAGTAAATATTTTTGAGTAGTTCTCAATCCAAATTGGTGCTCTCCAACCAGGTTCAAGAATCGCTGTTGCGTCAGTTGGAAGTGAATAGTTGCCTCGTCCATTGTCGCTATATAACTTGCCATTTACTAAGTTCTTGAACTGATCTGTTGACGGAACGTACTCCAATACTTGGCGAGATACCACGCCCGCTTCAAAACCTTCAAGAGCTATGAAATATTCTCCCTCATAGATGAAGTGTCTTTTTGAATATGACTTATCAGCATTAGCAAGCTCTGAATCCGTTAGGGCCCTAAAATTAGGTGCGCTAATGGCGACTCCGTACTCATTGAGTGTGACTTCATTAGGATCAATCGCTAACCTAGATTTTGATGTTGAAATAAAATACTTCGAGTTTGCTATATCTGAAACAAGAATCGCCTCTTGGCCATCCGAGATGCCAAGTTTAATATCAAAAGAAATTCCTGCGGGATCGGCTTCAATTCCCCTAGCCTTAATCAGAAGAATTGCCTCTTCTTTTGAGATGATATTGCCCGTTTTATAGTTGAAACCCGACATCGTCACCGTGTATAGAATTGGCCCAATTACAAAAGCGGTCAAGAGCAATATACCTGGGACGAAGAATTTTAGTGGAATAGAGATTTTGGTTAAGTAAGTAATAGCCAAGACGAAAACAGTTAAGCCAAGAAAGGCCGCAATAACATATTCGCGTTGAGCAAAGGCGCTCTGAGTGAGCATGAGCAAAATAGCGCCGATTACCGAGAGAACGATGATTTTTAGAGTAAAAGCAACCTTGCCTCTCAAAAAGTACATCATCGATTCAATATCCTCACTTTTGCTTTATTGGTTAAGAGTAAGCATCTTTAATTCTTTTGGAAAGAGTAATGCGGGCGAAAAATTCGCCCGCATTACCTCACTTCAGATATTAATTTGAAGAACCAAATTAATTATAGGTCGCCCTTGCCCGCTTCAACGTTTGCACGCCAGATTGCGGCAAGCTTTGAAGCTTCAGAAACAGCGTTTTTGCCATCGATTAAGACTGCAGTCCAATACGCTGGAGCTGAATCCCAATAGTTAGCGCCACCCTTGTTGCTATTTAGGAATGCGCCAATCTGTGGAATACCCGCAAGGCTTGCGGCTGAGCCAAAGCCACGTTGTCCTGCAGATACTGAAGCATCTGCTTGTGCTCCCTTTTCAGCTGGTGGACGTAGCTCGAGAGTTTGGTAACGAACCTGTCCATCAGTAGATGCGAAGAAGTTAGTTAAAAGTGATTTAGCAGCTGACTCAACACCGTGCTTTGTAGCAAAGGTAGTAAGAAGTGCGCCACTCACGCTTCCAAACATATGGCCATAAGTACCTGCAACAACTCCAGGTACTGGCATTAGATTCATTGTGAATCCCTTAGCAACGTAATCTTTCCACTCCCAGTTACCAATAACTGCGAATGGAACGGTTCCTGCTAAGAAGTTATCCTTGCAGCCAGTATCTGTTGCTGGGAAGAAGCCATTGCTCTTCTTACCATCCATAAGGTAGGTACGAACATTCTTTCCGAAAGTTACTGCACTAAAAGTACGGCCGTAGACGATTTTGTTACGAGAGTTGAACTGGTATGCATTTGCGCCTAATGCTGAGAAGACTGAGTGAGCTCCCCACGACATTCCGCCGCCTGCAATACATAATCCAGCTTTTAAGCCCTTAGAGGCTTTGTTAGCCTTGTAGTAATTGACCATTTCACCGAAAGATGTTGGTGCCGATGAAACCAATTTCGTGTTGTAGATCATTGCAACGTTGTTGATGTCCACTGGTACGCCATACAACTTGCCCTTATATGTTAGATCTAGGAACTGAGTTTGATTGAAGCGATCTTTAACAGCGGCAGTTAGTACGATTGGTGCTAACTTTCCGCTCTTTGCTCCAGATGGAACCCAGTCATTAGCTGCAACTACTACATCAGGTCCGGATGCATCAGTTGCTTTGTCAAATGCCTCTTTTAAAGCATCGAAACTTGAGAAAGTTACAACCTTTATTGTGTAACCAGGAACCCAGTCACCTTTTGCTGCGATTACTTTAGTCAGATTTGGCCCGCGAGTTTCATCTGCCCACACAACGATTTCGGTGGCAGCACTTGCTGATGGTGCGACAAGTGTTGAAACTGCGAGCGCGGCTGCTGCGATTACGCCAGCAAAACCAAAACGCTTTGTATTCATGTATATCCTCCATGGATGGAAAATACGCATACGAGGGTATGCGTTAGTAGTCTCATTCCACACGTGAATAGGTAAGTAAGCAAACCAAAAGGGGGGGTTTTACCCTATTTATAGCTGGATTTACTAAATTGTTATAAAGCCCTGCGGTTACATAAGCCGCTTGCAGAGTTTACTTATGGAGCTGTTCGACCGTTGAATCCCACCCAGAAACCGACTCAGCTGCGCGGGGGGCTTTGCCGATGTATCTGGCCGATGGACGAATCAAGCGACCTGTGCGCTTTTGTTCAAGAATGTGTGCAGACCAACCGGCAGTACGAGCCGCTGTAAACATTGAAGTAAATAAGTGCGAGGGTACTTGCGCAAAATCTAAAATAATCGCTGCCCAGAATTCAACGTTTGTTTCTAAAACGCGATCAGGTTGGCGTTCGCGAAGTTCTTTTAGCGCAGCTTGTTCTAGAGCTTCTGCAACTTCATAGCGTGGTGCATTAAGTTCTTTTGCAGTGCGGCGCAACGTGCGTGCACGCGGATCTTCAGCGCGATACACGCGATGTCCAAATCCCATTAGGCGCTCTTTGCGATCGAGCAAATCTTTTACATATGCAGTTGCATCACCAGTCTTTTCAACTTCATCAATCATGTGTAATACGCGCGATGGCGCACCACCATGTAGAGGACCAGACATCGCACCGATTGCACCTGAAAGCGCAGCGGCTACATCAGCACCAGTTGATGCAATAACGCGTGCAGTAAATGTTGATGCATTCATTCCATGCTCGGCAGCTGATACAAAATATGCATCAATGGCTCGTACATGAAGTGGGTCAGGTTCTCCGCGCCAGCGAATCATCATGCGTTCGACAACTGTGTGTGCCTTATCGATTTCAGATTCTGGAACTGGCGGTGCTGTAACTCCGCGAGCGGCCTGTGACAAGTATGAAAGAACCATCACTGATGCTCGTGCAAGATTGCTACGTGCTTCTGCATCATCAATATCTAACAGTGGTTTGAATCCCCAAGCCGGAGCCAACATTGAAATTGCAGCTTGAACATCTACTCGAACATCTCCTGAGTGAACTGGGAGCGGAAACTTTTCTGCATTTGGAAGACCAGGGTTGAACTCGTCATCTACAAGTAGACCCCATACATTTCCAAAAGAGACTCGCCCTACTAACTCATCAATATCGACACCGCGGTAACGAAGGGCACTGCCTTCTTTATCAGGTTCGGCGATCTCGGATTCAAAAGCGATGACACCTTCAAGACCAGGCTTAAAATCTTCTGACACGTTGGGCTCCTTTTTGCAGTGTGCAATTGCCTAATTCTGCACCTAGATAAGGGGTGCTAGCGACCACAAAGCCAAGAGGATGCACTCATGGACAAAGTGAGGTTCGATACATCTATGAGCAATGAAGATGTCAGCCGAGATGAAATCCGGGCAATGCGCCTTTCTTATGGTCAATCTGGAATTGGTGAGTTAGATAATGACCCGTTTGTGGCCTTTGCCGATTGGCTTCGGCAAGCAAGTGAGAATCCCCATATAGTCGAGGCTAATGCAATGGTGCTTTCAACATTAGATTCTGACCTATTGATTACAACACGTACCGTTCTACTTAAAGATATCTCTTTGGGTGGATTTACATTCTTTACTAATTATTCATCTCGAAAGGCACATGCAATTGATGCGAATCCACAGGTGAGCCTTCTATTTCCTTGGTTTGCAATGGAGCGTCAGATTTCAATAAGTGGTCTGGCAGAGAAAGTTAGTGCCGATGAGTCAGCAAGTTATTTTGCAACACGTCCTTGGTCCTCACAAATTGGTGCTTGGGCAAGTCATCAATCTGCACCTTTGACCTCGCGCGAAGAGTTGGATTTGAGATTTCAAGGTGCCTCTGAAAAATGGCCAGAGGGAACCCCTGTCCCGTGCCCTCCACATTGGGGTGGTTATCGAGTATTACCAGTGGCAATTGAATTCTGGCAAGGCCGATATTCAAGAATGCATGATCGATTGCGGTATGAGCGGGCTAACAACGGTCTTAATTGGGAGTTGAACCGCTACTACCCATAAACTTATCTAATGAGCGCAGAGATAATTATTCCATCACATATCAAACCAGCTGATGGACGTTTTGGCTGTGGTCCATCAAAGATTCGTCCTGCCTCACTTGATGCTCTTACATCCGGAGGAAATCTAATTCTTGGAACATCTCATCGACAAAAGCCGGTTAAGAATGTAGTCAAGCGCGTACGTGAAGGAATTCATTCACTCTTTAATCTGCCCGATGGATATGAAGTAGTCCTTGGAAATGGTGGTTCAACTGCATTTTGGGATATTGCTACCTTTGGATTAATTCAGGAGCGTTCTCAGCACTTAGTTTTTGGAGAGTTCTCATCAAAATTTGCAAGCGCGGCTAAGGAGGCTCCATTTATAAGTGAGCCGACAGTTGTTAAATCTGAGCCTGGAACTCACCCACTCTGTGTTGCTGAGGCTGGAATCGATGTGTATGCGCTGACACATAATGAAACTAGTACCGGCGTTTCAATGCCAATTCTTCGCCCCGCAGGTACTGATGGCGCACTGGTGGTTGTAGATGCAACGAGTGCAGCTGGTGGCTTATTAGTTAATCCGCTGGAGTTCGATACCTATTACTTTGCGCCTCAGAAATCCTTTGCATCCGATGGAGGTCTTTGGATTGCGATTATGAGCCCAGCTGCTATTCAACGCGTCGAGACAATAAAGGCAAGCGGCCGTTGGATTCCTGCTTTCTTTGATCTGACAATCGCGATTGAAAACTCCCGACTTGATCAGACCTACAACACCCCAGCTGTTGCAACTTTAATTTTGCTTGCCGAACAGATCGAGTGGATGAACGATGGAGGTGGACTGGCATTTGCGGCGGGCCGAAGTACGCAATCCTCGGAGATTTTGTATTCGTGGGCAGAAAAAACTAGTTATACAACGCCTTTTGTAATCGATTCCGCAATGCGCTCGAAAGTTGTTGGCACAATTAATTTCGATGATGCGATTGATGCCACCACAATTGCGGCAACTCTTCGTGCAAATGGTGTTGTTGATACGGAGCCATATCGAAAGTTAGGCAAAAATCAATTGCGCGTTGGAATGTTCCCTGCCGTTGATCCAGCGGATGTCGATGCACTCACTCAATGCATCGACTTTGTTGTAGCTGCGCTCTAGAATGCCAAAAACCTTTCACCGTGATCGTTTTTTTTGGGTAATTGCAACCCAAACAGCGATAGTTAACTTCTATCTCGGTGGCTTTGGACCAGCACAATCACTTCTTCGAGCCGACCAAGGTACCTCTCTTACCGTCGCCGGCCTGCATGGCACCGCGATGGGGATCGCATCGATTATTGCAGGGTATGCCAATCCTCATATTGCACATCGCTTTGGTCGCACCCGCGCAAGTTGGATTGGCCTTTCAATCTTTAGTATTGGCATAACAATATTTGTCCTTTCTCCTCCAGTTTTTCTAACTCTGCCAGCAACGTTAATAACAGGCTTTGGAACTTCGATTGTGATTAACACAATGCTCACGTCAATGTCGCACCACTTTGGCAAAGCAGCTGAAATTGCAATCCCACAAGCAAATGGAATTGCCTCCGCTGGTTTCGTGACTGGAACTGCGCTCATTGGTTCAATCGCAATCATCTTTCCTAACCTATGGCGCATCGGCCTTCTCCTTGCGCTACCAGTTGCAATTGCGCTCTTTTTACTGGGTCGCGATAAAAATGGAGATGAATACGTTCCAGATGAGTCGGGCCCTCAAACTGGAAAACTTTCGCGTGCTTTCTGGATCTCCTGGATTGGTTTTGTAGCCTGCATTTCTAGCGAATTTGCAATCTCTTTCTGGGCAGCAGCGCTGCTAAAAGAGCGCGTTGGTTCGAGCGCAGCTATCTCGACCGTTGCAATTGTTGCTCTCGGTACGGGAATGGGAGTTGGACGCTGGTATGGCGGTTTACTCTTAAAGCGCCTAGCACTCGATACCCAACTACTCATTGTGATTGCGGTGCAGTTCATTGGCTTTGTAGCATTCTGGTTTTCACATTCAATGGCTGTCAGTCTCATTTCTCTCTTTGCTATTGGCCTCGGGGTTTCCATCCAATTTGCACTGGCATCAATTCGACTCATTGGATTCAGCGATGGTCGCCCAGATCTTGCAATTGGTCGAACTTCTCTTGCCGCTGGAATTGCAATTGCTACCGCGCCGTTCCTACTTGGGGTCCTCGGAGATAGTTTTGGAATTTCACGTGCCTACATTATGGTTCCACTTTTAATTACAATCGCTTTTGTGATTGTAAAGTTAGTCCCATCGCAAAAAGTAAGGAATTGAATTCATGAACTATAAAACACGCAGAATTGTTACCTTGGTAGTACTCATCGGTTTAATTGTTTTAGTCGCCATTAGCGGTCTTTAATACCGCGGCAACGCTGATATCTTCTGGCGTTCCAACTTTGTTGCGGTACTTAATCCAGACAAAAAGTGAAGCGCACAGCGAAATTGCTCCGCACAATGCAATTGTCGCTCTGATTCCAATGTTATCTGTAGCTAACCCTATGAGTGGCGAGCCAAAAGGTGTTCCACCCATAAATATAAGTAAATAAAGACCCATTATGCGACCTCGAATGACTTGGTCCGTACTTGTTTGAACAATTGAGTTAGCTGAAATTAAAGTTGTTAGCGCAGAGAAACCACACACCGGTAACCAGAGAATGTACATTGTGTAGTTTGGAATGAAAGCTAAAACAACAATAGTGATTGAAAAAAGCATTCCGCCAACAATGACAAAGCGGGTACTTCTAAATCTCTCCAATCTGGCAGAGCCAATAGCCCCAGTTAATGAACCAATAGCTATAAAAGTACCCATCAGGCCAAAGTCGGCAGGCCCTAAGCCAAACTCCTGTGTTGCCATCAGAGCGTTAAAAATCTGCATATTGAGACCAAAGGTTGCAAGGAAAAAAACCATAATCATTACAACATAGATATCCGGGCGGGCTTTCGCATAAGCAATACCCTCACGGATATTGCCGAGGGATTTAGCTTCATCTTGATGGAAAAAACCCTTAGTCTCGAGCTTTAAAAGCGCAGTGATTACAAAAAAGTATGATGCGCCATTCACTAAAAATGATGGACCAGTACCAAAAGCAGCGATTAATAAGCCAGAAACAGCCGGTCCTATAAGACGGCCAGCGTTGAAGTTTGCCGAGTTCAGGCTCACTGCATTCGGTAGGTCATCATGGCCAACGATTTCACTGGTAAAGGCTTGACGTACGGGTCCATCAATTGCCGTTGAGATTCCAAGTACCCCAGCTAATGCAAATACATGCCAGAGTTGAACCACCTCAGTAATGACTAGTAGGCCAAGCGCGATAGATGCTGCGCCGCCAAAGAGATTAGTTATGATTAATACTTTGCGCTTATCTAGTCGATCTGCAAGTGCTCCGCTGTGGAGTGAGAACAGTAAGACGGGTGCAAATTGAACTGCCGTTACTAGACCTAAATATGTGCCATTGTTACTTGTAAGTTCTAAGACTAGCCAGTCCTGGGCGATACGCTGGGCCCAACTGCCGATATTAGAAACAGTATTTGCGGGAAATAGGATGCGGAAGTTGCGGTGGCGAAATGAACGCCAATTCTCGCCTTTGGGCTCTGCAGCCGAAATCCGCATTATCCTTCTCTCATGGAATCAAATATCCGATCAGTTGTAACCTTAGTAGCAATCGGAACGATCTGCTGGCTCGTTGCCGGCGTAGTTGCACTGGCAATGAATGCCGATGCCAAAGTGATTTGGACTTGTGTTGTTGGAGCAGGTTTAGGTGTAATTGGAATTCGTTACTCAATACGTCGCGCACGACGAACTGGTATTTAAACATCTAGCGTATTTAAGCCTCTAATGCCGATGCGATTCCACGCAAAACACGGCCTAAGCGTTCAGCCTCTGGACCCGCTGGATGGCGACCGTGACGAAGACCATTGCCAACACGATCTAAAATCTTAATTGTGTCCTCAATCATCGCAGCTAAATCATCGGGATTAACGCGTGAGTTTTCGGCCAATGATGGGGGTGCATCAACAATATGTACTGACATCGCTTGTGGTCCTTTACGACTATCAGCAACACTAAATTCGAGTTTAGTTCCGGGTTTTACAGTTGAAATACCAGCGGGAAGCGATGAGGCAGCTAAATAAACATCTTCGCCCTCATCGTTTGCAATAAAGCCAAAACCTTTTTCTAATGAAAACCATTTAACGCGGCCTGTAGGCATGGGGTGACTCCTTAAGGTTTAAGCGTACGTGTGAAGCCGCGGGCTGCGGGCAGGTAATTAGTTTAACAGAGGAGCGGTGAGGGTCGCTTCCGAATGCGCTCCGCATCCGTGATCTACCGAAACCACGCGAGCATCTTCCGGAGAAATGGCATTGGCACAAACGCCAAAAGTTGAGCGTAGCGAACCGGCGATTTGAATAAAAAATCCGCATGAATGACATGGTTTTGGTGCTGATTCTGCCATTGGAGAGTTTGGTCCACGATCTCCCTCATACCAACGTTTGGCGGCTTGGTCGCGGCCTTCGATAGACATAACGCGGGCACGACCAAAACCAAGTTCAATAGCCATTGCAGTATCTAAATCCTCATCGGCGGGAAGCGCTTCTGAACCTGATACTAAACGTGTGTCATCGAGTGAGCTCGGAACAATATCGCCAACTCCAACATCACCTGGTTGAATTCGATCGCGATAAGGAATCCATTCCGGCGCAATAAGCGCCTTAGGGCCAGGAAGAACAACTACATCACAGATTGTTGGATGCGCATCTGAATCAACTTTTGCAACGGTAACGCACCAGCGCCAGCCTATATATCCCGCAAGTTTGGCTTCAAATAAATATGTTGCTAGTCGATCCTCATCATCAAACTCAACCGATACAAAACTTCCGATCTCTGATGCGCCATGGAGCTCATCGATTATTGCATTGCGGGCAAGATCAGTTGCATCAAATGGAGGTTCGCCAGTTGATGGCTTTTCTTTAGATGCTCTCTTGAGGAGCGACTTCTTTGCCATGAAGTTAGGATAAAGCAGAACGCCGCCCCGATGTTAATCGGCGACGGCGTTATGCGTAACTGTTAGTTAAATATGGCTTTAGAAGTCCATGTCTCCGCCACCTTGTGGCATTGGTGCTGGATTCTTTTCTGGCTTATCTGCAATGACTGCTTCAGTTGTAATGAAGAGTGCAGCAATAGATGCCGCATTTTGAAGTGCAGAGCGAGTGACCTTAGCTGGATCGATGATGCCAGCTTTGATCATATCGACGTACTCTCCAGTTGCAGCATTTAAACCTTGACCTGAAGGTAAGTGACGGACTTTCTCAACTACAACTCCGCCTTCAAGTCCTGCATTAATTGCGATTTGCTTTAGTGGAGCTTCGATTGCAAATTCAACAATCTTGGCCCCAGTTGCTTCATCGCCAACTAGTGAAAGCTTCTTAAATACAGCAGTACCTGCTTGTAGAAGTGCAACACCGCCACCGGCGACGATTCCCTCTTCTACTGCAGCCTTGGCATTGCGGACTGCATCTTCAATACGGTGCTTACGCTCTTTGAGTTCGACCTCAGTTGCAGCTCCGGCTTTGATAACTGCAACGCCACCTGCAAGCTTTGCAAGACGCTCTTGCAACTTCTCTCGGTCATAATCTGAATCACTCTTTTCAATCTCAGATCGAATCTGTGTGACGCGACCTTTAATAAGTGCATCATCTCCAGCCCCCTCAACGATTGTCGTCTCGTCCTTGCTGATGACAATCTTGCGAGCGCGACCTAATAGTTCGAGTCCGGCTTGATCGAGTTTGAGACCAACCTCTTCAGAGATAACTGTTGCACCAGTAAGGATTGCAATATCTTGCAGCATTGCCTTTCGTCGATCGCCAAAGCCTGGAGCTTTAACGGCTGCTGAGCGGAATGTTCCACGAATCTTGTTTACAACCAACGTTGCAAGTGCTTCACCTTCTACGTCTTCGGCGATTATTGCAAGCGGCTTACCTGATTGCATAACTTTTTCAAGAACAGGTACGAGATCCTTGATATTTGTAATCTTTGAGTTAGCGATCAATACGTATGCATCTTCTAAAACAACTTCCATACGGTCTTGGTCAGTTACAAAGTATGGGGAGATGTAACCCTTATCAAAGCGCATACCCTCAGTGAGCTCTAACTCTAAACCGAAAGTATTTGACTCTTCAACAGTGATGACGCCTTCTTTACCAACTTTGTCCATCGCCTCAGCGATCATGTCACCGATAGTTGCATCAGCTGCAGAAATTGATGCAGTTGCAGCGATCTGCTCCTTTGAATCTACGCTCTTTGCCATTGACAGTAGCTCGGCAACGATTGCATCGACTGCCTTTTCGATTCCGCGCTTGAGTGCCATTGGATTTGATCCGGCGGCAACGTTGCGAAGACCTTCGCGAACAAGGGCTTGAGCCAACACTGTTGCAGTGGTCGTTCCATCGCCAGCAACATCATCAGTCTTCTTCGCAACTTCCTTAACAAGCTCTGCGCCAATTTTTTCCCATGGATCCTCTAAATCAATCTCTTTTGCAATTGAAACGCCATCGTTAGTAATAGTTGGGGCGCCCCACTTCTTTTCTAGAACTACGTTACGTCCGCGGGGTCCGAGGGTTACTTTGACCGCATCGGCCAAGATATTCATTCCACGCTCTAGACCGCGACGTGCTTCTTCGTTAAAGGCAATCTGCTTTGCCATGAGTTGTGCTCACTTTCCTTTTGTTGGCTTTCCTGTGTCGGTTGGGGGGCTTTATCACTCGCACCCCGAGAGTGCTAACGCCAAATCTAGAGGAGTTATTTCCGGCGCGCAAAACGAGCGGGTTTTAGCGGGAGATGCGGGTGGACATTCGGGCCTCGCGCAGGCGGCGAAGGCGTTTTACCAGCATCGGCGCGGCCAAAAGGGCATCATCTCGATCGATTAGATCATTGAGGAGCTGATAGTAGCGAGCGGCGTTCACATCGAAGAGCTCCTTTATTGCCGACTCTTTTGCTCCTGCGTATCTCCACCAACTACCCTCAAAATCAAGAATTTGAGTTTCTAAATCGCTTAAGCCACGGTGTCCGCTGGTAACGGTTGGTTCCTCTTGTGCAGACATGATGTTAATCGTATCGAGACACACGTAAAAGTGTGGGATTTAGAGCCGGTTTAGAATCATTTCAATATCGCTGATTTTTGTCCACGGATTAACAATTGCAAATCGCAGAATTGCTTGGCCATGATGTGATGATGGTGGAATAAATCCAACTTGATCGGAAAGTAAAGTGTTGGACCAGTTTTCGTAATCTTTGGCATCCCAACCTCTTCGTTTGAAGGCAACAATGGAGAGTTCAGGTTCACACACAAGTTCCAAGTTGGGATGTGCTCGAACCAGATCAGCTGCGGCATGTGCCACAGTGAGTGTGTGTTCCATGGCATCGGTATATGCATCGGTGCCATGTGCAGCTAATGAAAACCAAAAAGGAAGACCGCGAGTGCGACGTGTTAGATGAATAGCGTAATCAGAAGGCGACCATGCACCATCTTTCAACGTATCTAAATATGATGCGTGTTGTGAATGTACCGCCCGCGCAAGCTCGGGTTCTCGATAAATGAGTGCACATGCATCAAATGGGGCAAACAACCATTTATGGGGATCAACGATGAAAGAGTCGGCGGCTTCGATGCCATCGAACTTTGCGCGCACCGACGGCGCACATAACGCCGCCAATCCATACGCACCATCGACATGAAACCAAATATCGCGTTCATGTGCTGCGATACCGATTCCTTTTAAATCATCAATGATTCCTAAATTTGTTGTGCCTGAAGTTGCAACCACAACAAATACTCGAGTTGTAGTTGTTGCATGAAGTGTGTCAATTGCTTCGGCTAGGGATTCACCCATGAGTTTTCCATCTGCGCCCGCTGGCACTTTAAGCACATCTACATCCATAACATTTGCAGCGCTAACAATGGATGAATGTGACTCTTCACTACATGCGATTACCCAACGAGTCGCATCGGGATATTTCTTACGTGCTTCGGCTCGAGCGACTACTAGTGCGGAGAGATTCCCAAGAGTTCCACCTTGCACAAAAACTCCACCAGCTGATTGTGGAAGACCAGCTAAATTCGATAACCAGCGCAGTGCTTGATTTTCAGCAAAAACTGCGCCTGCACCTTCTTGCCAAGAGCCCCCATAGAGCGCACTGGCACCCACGACTAAATCAAAAAGGTTTGCATACTCACTGGGTGCTGATGGAATAAATGCCAAGTTACGGGGGTGATCAGTAGAAATGCACGCCGTTGCAAGAACGTTTGTAAAAAGCTTAAGTGCTTCATGTCCGCCAAGTCCGCGCGCGGTAATTGTATTTCCTACTTCTGAATAGAGATCTTCTGCAGTCCGTGGGCCATCAAGGGGTGGGTCATTTTTCAAACGATCAAGACTGTACGCTAAAACTTCTTGAGCCAGCGCCTCTACTTCGGCCGTAAATTCATGCATCTTTGCTCGCTTTCTTAACAATGTTTCGTAGCATTGTTGGAAAAACAAAGAAATGAAATGGTGAAATTGCATACCAATATAACTGACCACCAAGTCCACGAGGATTAAAGGTCGCCTCTTGCACAATATGAATCTTTCCATTCTCTTGTGTCACTGTAAACTCCAACCAAGCCTTTCCGGGAAGAACCATTTCAGCATAAAGTTTTAGATGGTGACCCCGATCTAATTCTTCTACTCTCCAAAAATCCAAACTTTCTCCCACTCGCAAATAATCTGGATCACGTCGCCCACGCCGCAGGCCTACTCCTCCTACACAACGATCTAATACTCCGCGTCCCCACCATAGAAAATCTGAACCAAACCAACCGTGCTCTCCACCAATACCTTCAATCTGCTTCCATACTTTTTCTAACGCAACGTCGGTCGTGGTTTCGCGACGATCACGTAAAACCATTTCGCCTGCCCACTCAGGATCTCCTTGCGCCTTCTGCCACGGTGCAGTTGGGCTCGTGGCATCTGACCAACGGGTTTCAACACCGTGATCAATAATTCTAGAAAGTGCCAAGTTAATGGCGGTGCCAACATCAGTGAGACCTTCTGGCGGAGGTGGAATTACCTCATCAATGCTCTTAGCAGGATCGGCAACAACTTCACTTATTAAAGAACCGACAAGTGGTCGTGCAAGAGCCGTTGGCACAGGAGTTACAAGACCAATCCATAAACTAGACAGTCCTGGAGTTAAGACTGGAACTTTTATAATCCATCGTTTCTTTAGCCCCGACAGCTTGGCAAACTTTTGCATCATTTCTGCATATGTCAACACTTCAGGCCCACCGATATCAAAAACTCTTCCAACGGGTTCTGGTATGGCTGCCGCACTTTTTAGGTAATACAGAACATCTCGGATTGCAATTGGATGCGTTCGGTTCATCACCCATTTAGGCGTTGTCATAATCGGCAGTCGGTGAGTTAAGTGTCGCAACATTTCAAAGCTTGCCGAGCCTGAGCCAATTATGATGCCCGCTCGTAACTCCATGACCGGAACTGAAGAACTTGCTAACTCTTTACCGGTGCGAACGCGTGAAGCTAAGTGTTTGCTGATTTGTACATCGTTTGCAATTCCACCTAAATAAACAATCTGCGATACACCAGCGGCTTCGGATGCTTGTGCAAAATCCCGCGCCATCTGCGCTTCGATATCATCAAAATTCGGACCTAAGTTAATCGAATGCAACAAGTAATAGGCTGTATGAACTCCAGCTACTGCTGCATCTAAATCGGCACGGTTCTCGGCGCTACCTTCGCAAATTTCAACGGCCGATGCCCATGGCTGTCCCTGTACTTTGTGGCGATCGCGTACCAAGATTCGCACATCACTGGAGTCATCAACTAGAGCTTTGACTAAGCGACCACCAACGTAGCCCGATGCGCCGGTTACAAGGTACTTACGGTTTTTAAGTGGGGAGTGCATGGTTCAGAGCCTAGACTTAGGTGTATGCAAAAGACACCTGAAAGACCACGCGTAGTTATTTTAGGAGCTGGATTCGGTGGTCTAACGGCAGCAAAATCGATGTCGCCCTTTGCCAATGTTACTCTCGTCGATCGACATAACTTCCAGACATTTCTTCCACTCTTGTATCAAGTGTCGACTGCAGGTCTTGCCGCCGATCATGTTGCACACCCTGTACGTGGGGCACTTCGCAATAGAGGGGTCGCATTTCGAATGGGCTCCCCACTATCAATAGATCATAAAAACAAAACTATAAAGTTAGATAGCAGCGAAACCCTTGAGTTCGATCACTGTGTAGTCGCACTGGGATCAGTAACTGCCGACTTTGGCGTCCCAGGTGTCCATGAGCATGCCCTTGGAATGAAAAGCGTCCATGAGGCACTCACAATACGCGCCGAGGTAATGCGCCGATTTGAGGATCTCTGTCGATTCGAGGATGAAACTATTTTTTCAATTGCCGTCGTTGGTGGTGGACCTACAGGAGTTGAATTGGCGGGAGCATTTGCCGAACTTGTGCGAGGACCACTAAAAAATGACCAAGCACATGCCGCGACTCACATTGAAATCTATTTAATTGAAGCTGGTCGGCGATTGTTGCCTAGCTTCTCCGAGAGCCTCTCCTCGCGCACAAAGCGAGATCTCGAAAAGCTTGGCGTGAAAGTTCGTCTTGATACAGCGGTCGCAGAAATTAAACCGAGAGTTATCGAGATTAAAGATGGGGCTTCAATTCCAGCGCAGGTGATAATTTGGGCCGCTGGAGTACAGGGCGAACCAACTGCAGCGCGATTAAACCTCCCGCTTGTAGATTCACGCATAGATGTTGAACAATCTCTTCAAGTTAAAAACTACCCTTACATGTGGGCGATTGGCGATATCGCTGGAATAAAAGGTAAAGACGGGCGCCTTTTACCGATGGTCGCCCCAGTTGCCTTGCAGCAAGGAAAATTCGTTGCCCATCAGATACGGCGAACTTTAGAAGCTCAACCTTTATTGTCTTTCACATATCGCGATAAAGGTTCAATGGCAACGATTGGTCGCCACAAGGCCATTGTTGAAGTGAAGGGTTTTAAATTAGCCGGCATCCCAGCTTGGTATGCCTGGTTATTTTTACACTTGTTCTATCTCTTAGGTGGGCGCAACAAGATTGGAACTGTGGCCGATTGGACATGGAACTACTTAACTTTTGATCGTGGTAACCGACATATTATGGATTCAATGTAATGCCAGATTACGTCGGCCTTCGCGGGCATCAAATCTATAGTTATGAGTGGGAAAATGATGGAGAAGCCGTTCTTTTACTTCACGGTGGCTTGAGTAAGACATCGAGCTGGGATTACATCATGGTCCCAGATCTTGAAGATGAGTTTCATATCTTTGCTTACGACCGAACTGCTCATGGTTTCACTGGAGATCAAGAAGGTAGCATGCACTTTGATTTTCAAACTTATGAGGCGATCGCATTCCTAGAAGACATTGTTAAGGAGCCTGCGCATTTAATCGGTTGGAGTGATGGTGCAAATATCGCTTTAATGGTTGCAATACGTCGTCCTGACTTAGTTAAATCTATCGTTGCTATCGGAGCGAATTATCACTTTAGTGGAGTTATGCAGGCATTTGATAACCCTGAGATATCTGCAGAGGATCAAGCTGAATACAATTTAATATCACCTGATGCACCTCACACATTGCTAGAAAAAACTATCCGAATGCATTCAATTTGGGAGAGCGAGCCCACACTTACCCTTGAGGAAATCGCCACAATTCAATGCCCAGTGCTGGTCTTAGTTGGAGATGACGATGTCATTAGCCACGCCCACACTGTTGCTCTGTATGAGGCATTGCCCCTTGGACAGTTAGCAATAATTCCAGGCACATCACATGTTGTTGTGAAAGAAAAACCCGAACTTATGAACGCCGTAATAGTTCAGTTCCTAAAGGATTTAAATTACCCCTCAACACGAATGCCCATTAGAAGAACTAGCAATCAACCGGAGTAATTTTTCCAGTTGCCACATCGTAAATCGCGCCGCCAACAACAACACCTTCATTTAATAGTGGATATGACCGAACGCGATTTACATCTGTAATTAGAGCCGCAGTTTGATCAGAGACCGTTCGGAACTCAAGGCTTCGAGTATCAACTCCATACTCTTTTTGAATGAGTGCGTGGATATCTGCTTCTTCACCCATCGCCATTCGACAGTTGGTGTGCGGCATAATCAAAATACGCCTAACTCCGAGTAAATATGTAGCCAAAACTAGAGTTCGAAGAACATCCTCGGTTACACGCGCGCCTGCGTTACGCAGAATCTTCGCATCCCCAGATCGCATTCCAACAACCGACAAGGGGTTAATGCGAGAGTCCATACAGGTGACTATTGCAATACCTTGTTGGGCGGTTCCAGTTAATTCGGAGTATTTAAAGCCCTTGATGTACTCATCATTTGCTTTCAATGCATCGGCGAATTCTTCATGTGGAAAAGATGCTGCAGGGCTCATTGGCTGATTCTAACCTGTGAAATTCCCTTTAATCACGCTCAAAATTGCTTGTAACAAAAGGCACTTCCCCGTCGTTTTAGAAGATAACAAAGGGAAAGGACCCAGAATGAAAAAGACAGTAGCCATAATTGGCGCAATCGCACTATTGAGTCTCGCGACGCCTGCAGCAATCTCCGCAGTTCATAGCAATTCAGATGAATTGAAATCTCCAATCACATCCCCTTCTGTAATTGGTTCAATTCAAAACGATATAACTTCAAGTGTTGCCCCTGCAACAACGCCTCCAGGAGTAACGCCGGGAATCGCACCTCCTCTTGGTCTCTCAATCAATTCACAGGAAAACCAATATGATGAGGATGACTTAGATCAAGATGATGAGGATGATGATTAAAGACTGGGGTTAAACTCAACGTCGGAGAGTAAAAAGTGGGAGTTATTCTCCGGCGTGACCATTAGCTAAGTTGGAGGGACATGGAGTATCAAGAGGCTACGCCTAAGCGTGGTTACTCCCTGCCTGAACTTGATCTACTAGTAGATAAGGCACGCAATGGACACGATTCTTCATTTGAAAAATTATGGCTTCACTATCAACCAAAAGTGTTGCGTTACCTTTCAATGTTTACTCGGGACGCTGAAGATTTATGTTCAGAAGTTTGGATTCGTATCGCAGGTTCGATCAAGGGTTTTGTGGGCGATTCCTCTGCATTTCAAGGATGGATATTTAAAATTGCCCGAAACGCGGCGACAGATCATGCCCGCAAGGAAAAGAGAATTGGTCCTAAATTTGAACTTCGTGATAATGATTGGGTTAATTCTGATTCGTCTTTGCTGGAAATCACTGACCTACTTAAGAAGCTTCCAGAAGATCAACGTGAGGTTATCACGCTCCGAATTATTATTGGCTTGGAGATTGCTCAAGTCGCCGAGATTACTGGCAAATCCAATAGCTACGTACGGGTATTGAGTCATCGAGGTCTTGCGCAACTCAATAAAGATTTAATAAAAAGCGGTTATACGAGAGGGGGAGGAGCATGAGTGTAGATTTTTCAATTCAAGATTCAGAGGATTTAATTGCCGGATTTAAAGATATTACCGATGGCCCTCATGCCGACATCGCAGCTGCACTTCGCGAGCTTTCTGTAATACCGACTCACTTAAAAGAATCGAAACCTCCACTACTTCCTTCCCAAGTTGTTATTACTACAATACCTTCCAACAAAACACATCGAGTAGGTTTTACA
Source organism: Candidatus Planktophila sp. (assembly GCA_030681675.1). NCBI lineage: Bacteria > Bacillati > Actinomycetota > Actinomycetes > Candidatus Nanopelagicales > Candidatus Nanopelagicaceae > Candidatus Planktophila > Candidatus Planktophila sp. The sequence goes on along the minus strand of JAUXRP010000009.1, from coordinate 530 downwards.
ACGCTCATTGTTGTTGGATTAGTTGCTACAGCCACATTCAGTGCGGCCGCCTTTGTTGGGGTTCCGCGACCAATAGAGCATTTTGCAAAGAGCTCGGTGGAAATAGCCCAAAAAGCAGTTAGAACAATTGCTCATGTAGTCGTTGAGGCAACCAAAAACATAACAAATACTAATGATTCAAAGCCTGACCTTGATACAGTTGACGATAGTCCAGATTCTAACTCTGACTCGCCGATAGAAAATCAGGAATACGGCGATAGTAAGGAATCGTCGCCATCCCCATCTAAGAACCGGATTGAATCTGAAACTACAAATTCAGCACCTACAACTGAAATGCCCGATTCCGAGGATTCAAATATTGAACCTGACAACTAGAAATTAATTAAAACTACGAGCCCCCCGTCAGGATTGAACTGACGACCTGCGCATTACAAGTGCGCTGCTCTACCACTGAGCTAGAGAGGCCTACGTGCGAACACGCATCGATCTTGCGACCAGCGGCAATTATGGCAGTGAGTTGCAAAAACTTG
>JAUXRP010000008.1 GCA_030681675.1 Candidatus Planktophila sp. | reverse complement strand
AATTGCAATAGTACAAAGCAAATGATTAGCGTCAGTTTTTTTAGAAACTACTGACTGCTAACCATATTTAAATTTAGGAGCGGTAATACTAATGCATATGGCGGATACCTTGACATTAAAAAGCGATGAAGGACGTAGCTGGCTGCGATAAGCTTCGGGGAAGTGCTAAGCAACTTTTGATCCGGAGATTTCCGAATGGGATAACCCCCTCGTATAGAGGATCCATAACTGAATTCATAGGTTATGGAAGCGCACCCTGGGAACTGAAACATCTTAGTACCAGGAGGAATATAAATCAATTGAGATTCCGTGAGTAGTGGCGAGCGAAAACGGAAAAGTCTAAACCGAATCCTTCGGGGTTCGGGGTTGCGAGGTAATTTTACTCTTTTAATAGGGGTTCTAGATTATTTCTTTAGCAGAATGCTCTGGAAAGAGCGACCATAGCGGGTGATAGTCCCGTATGCGAAAAAGAAATGTCGGAATGTAATTATTCTCAAGTAGGGCGGGACCGGAGAAATCCCGTTTGAATCTGGGGCCACTATAGCTCCAAGACTAAATATTTTTAATGATCGATAGTGAACTAGTACCGTGAGGGAAAGGTGAAAAGTATCCCGATGAGGGAGATGAAATAGAATTTGAAACCATATGCTAACAAAGAGTCAGAGCCGTAGCAATACGGTGATGGCGTGCTTTTTGTAGAACGAACCAACGAGTTAATTCTGTGTTGTCTGACTAAGCTACTTTCGTAGCGGAGTCATAGTGAAAGCGAGCCTGAAAGGGCGACATGATAGCACGGATTAGACCCGAAGCCAGGTGAGCTATTTATGAGCAGGGTGAATTTCGAGTAAAATCGAAAGGAGGCCCGAACCCACGAGCCGTGCAACACTCGGGGATGACTTGTGAATAGAGGAGAAATTCCAATCGAACTTGGCGATAGCTGGTTCTTCCCGAAATAGCTTGAGGGCTAGCGTCCACTAAATGAGCGCAAGAGGTAGAGATACTGAATGAGAATTCGCGGTTCGCCGTAGACTTCTCAACCAAACTCCGAATTCTTGCGTTTCTTATCTGGGCAGTCAGAACTCCGGGGCTAAGCTCGGAGCTCAAAACGGAAACAGCCGAGATCGCAATCTAAGGTCCCTAAATTCATATTAAGTGGTAAAGGAGGTGAAGTTTCTTATACACCTAGAAGGTTGGCTTAGAAGCAGCCACCCTTTAAAGAGTGCGTAACAGCTCACTAGTCTAGAGACTTCGCGCCGAAAATTCAACGGGGCTAAATATGATACCGAAGATGCGGG